>CAMATE010000185.1 GCA_945861075.1 Akkermansia muciniphila | reverse complement strand
ATCGATGATCTGAAGGTGGTCCCGAAGGATCCGGAGCCGCCCAAGGCTCCGCCTGCCCCCCCGGCTCCGGCGGTGTCTCCTGAAGCGCAGACGCCTCCGGATGGCACGATCGAACCCGATGAAGTGGTTCCGCCGGAGGGCGGGATCGGCGGTGGCGATGTTCAGGTGACGGTCGATGCGGTGACTCGTCCCAATGCCATGGTCAGCGGCCGGGTGCGTTTCTCGGATGGCAAGGGTGCGGCGTGGCTCATCGACAACTACGGCCGACCCGGCCTGGTGGCCGATGAGAAGGGTTATCGCCCCTCGCAGCCCGACATGATGGCCTTCCAGGCCGGTCTGGAGCGCGAACTGGCCAAGCTCGGGTATTGAATCCTCCGTGAGCGATCTCGCCGCCGCCGCTACCTCCGTCGCACCGACGGCGTCCGGGGGGCCGACCGTCTTGATGCTGCGCAATCGTCAGAAAGATGGCCCGCTCCAGGTGCGGAGCCTTCGGCAGCTCACCCTCGACCTCCTCGAGGCCATGGGTTTGGAAGCGGAGTTGGGATTTCATTTTGTTTCCCCGAGAGAAATGGCCCGAGTGAACTGGCGATTTCTCCAGCACGAGGGTTCCACCGATGTCATCACCTTCGACTACGGTTCCACGGCCGAGCGCTTGCACGGCGAGTGTTTCATTTCGGTGGCCGATGCCGTGGCTCAAGCGGAGGCCTTCGGGACGACGTGGACCGATGAGGTGGTCCGCTATGTCATTCACGGAATTCTCCATTTGCGTGGATACGATGACTTGGAGCCGCCATTGCGGCGCACGATGAAGCGCGAAGAAAACCGCTGGGTCCGCTGGGCGGCCCGTCGCGGATATGCGGTGTCGGCACCGGAAGCTATAAACCGCGGCCCGTCCCGACGCCGGGTGGCGAGCCGATGACAGCCGAGCGTTCCGAAGGCCTTGTCATCCGACTGCGGCCCTTGGGCGACACCAGCTTGATCGTCCACTGGTTGACCCCCGAGCACGGTCGTCTGGCCACCGTGGCCAAGGGGGCCCGCGGCCCGAAGTCGCCGTTGCGCGGCAAGCTCGACTGGTGTTTCGAGGCTGAGTTTTCGTTTCGCCGCAATCCCAAGGGTGATTTGCATTCCCTGAGCGAAGTGGTGGTCCGGAACACCCATGTTTCCTTGCGTCGTGAGGTGAGTTCGTTGGAGTTGATTGCCCATGCGGTGGCCACGATCGAGCAGGTGACGGAAACCGAAACACCCCAGCCCGAGGTGCATCGGCTCTTCCTCGAATTCCTGGCGTTTCTGGAGATCCAGGGACCGATGGCCCGGGCGCAGTTCGCGTGGGATTTGCGGTTCCTGGCCATCCAGGGTCTCGAGCCCGATCCGGAAGGGTTGACCCCGGAAGCGGGGGCTCTGATGGAGATTTTATTGACGTCCAACTGGAGTGAGTTGGCAGCACTGGAAGCCTCACAAGACGCCATCCGAAGTCTGCGACAGTACTTGCATGGATTTTGGATCCATCAGTTCGGCCGTTCTCCGGGCAACCGCAATGCCCGCGCTTGAAGGCCGGTGGGAATCCGGAGTCGCCGCGAGGCCGGGGGGTATCGAACGAAAAGAAAACCCGGAGGGCGGTGGAACGACCTCCGGGCCAGTAATCTTCAGAAGCATCGGTTCAAGCCTGTTTGCCGGAACCGTTCGGGGATGGGGGCGGGACAGTTGCCGGAACCATGATGGCTCCGACGGCGGGGAGTGAACTCGAGCCTGCTTGCGCGGGTTTTGTGATCACCATTTCCACTTCCTTTCTCCTAGCTTAAGGCTTGCCAAGTTGTTTTAGACGCCGCGCAACCCGGAAAACTTCCAACCGATGCCGAGATTTTATCGCGCTGGCTTTTTTTGATCACAAAACCGGCGTGCCGGTCCGGAGCCCCTTGCGTACGCGCACGGCTGGTCCTGGAGTGAATCTCCCGCAGGATTCCTGAGTTAGCGGATCCGGCTCGCCGGGGTGCTTGTTGCCGAAGCGATTGGTTCGCATAGTGCGGACCGCGATGCCCGCCGACTTCGCCCATCTTCACCTGCACACCGAGTTCTCCCTGCTCGACGCCGCCTGCCGTCTCGACCGGTTGATGGCCCGGGCCAAGGAATTGGACTTTCCCGCCGTGGCCATGACCGACCACGGCAACATGTTCGGGGCCATTGAGTTCTACACGGCAGCCAAGAAGGCCGGCATCAAGCCCATCTTGGGCTGCGAGGTGTATGTTGCTCCTGGATCGCGACTCGAGAAGAAGCAGGGCTCCGGCGGCATGCGCGATGTCTATCACCATCTGGTGCTGCTGGCCCGCGACGAGATCGGTTACAAGAACTTGGTCAAGCTGGTGACCTCGGCCCATCTGGAGGGCTACTACTACAAGCCGCGCATTGACAAGGAACTCCTGGCCGCCCACGGGCAAGGCTTGATCGGCTTGAGCGGCTGCCTCGCCAGCGAGATCCCGGAGGCCATTCTCAAGGACGATCTCAAGCGCGCGCGGAACACGATCGATTTCTTCAAGCAGACCTTTGGGCCCGGGAACTTCTATCTGGAGCTCCAGAACCACGGCATCCCGGAACAGGCCAAGGTCAACCGCCAGCTCATCCCTTGGGCCCAGGAGTTCGGGCTCAAGTGCGTCGCCACCAACGACGTCCACTATGTCCAGAAGGACCACTCGCGGGCCCACGACTGCCTCATTTGCATCGGCACCCAGGCGCAGTTGAGCGATGCCAAGCGGATGCGCTACCAGCAGGAGCAGTTCTTCCTGCGGTCGGCGCAGGAGATGAAGAACCTCTTCTCCGAGGTTCCCGAAGCGGTGCTGAACACGGTCGAGGTGGCCGAGAAGTGCAATCTGGAGATACGCTACGGCAAGGGTGCCGAGCATTATCCGATGTTCCAGCCGCCCGAGACGTGGACCCGCGAGGGCTACTTGCGCAAGCTGCTCTGCGACGGGCTCCGACTGCGCTACTCGATCCAAGCTCATGTCGAGGGATCCACCATCGTGGTGGAGGCCGTGACCCAGCCGGAGCGGTTGGTGTTCCTTTTCCCGCCGAAACCCGCCGCGCCGACGTCGGCGACAGTGCCGGATGCGAGCGGATCCGACGCACCGGCCCCCAGCGCCGAGGCGCCATCGCCCTCCTCAGAGCCTTCTGCGGCTCCGGCTCCGATTGAACCAGCCCAAGTTGACGCGGCCGTCCGCAAGATCCTCGACCGACTGGACTTGGAGCTCGGTGTCATCGAGAAGACCGGCTACGTCTCGTACTTCCTGATTGTGGGTGATTTCGTGCGCTGGGGTCGCGACAACGGCATCGCCTGCGTGGCGCGCGGATCGGCCGCCGGCTCCATGGTCACCTACTTGCTCGAGATCGCGAACGTCGACCCGTTGCGCTACGGGCTGCTCTTCGAGCGTTTCCTCAATCCCGAGCGTGTCAGCCCGCCCGATATTGACATCGACTTCGCCGACGATCGACGGGCCGAGGTGATTCGCTACGTCCGCGACAAGTACGGCCGCGACGCCGTTGCCCAGATCATCACCTTTGGCACCATGGGCGCGAAGTCGGTGATCCGCGATGTCGGTCGGGTCATGGGCTTGGCGGTGTCCGAGGCCGACCGCCTGGCCAAGATGATCACCGATGTGAAGTGGGGCCTGAAGGACGCGCTCCAGAAGAGTGCCGAGTTCAAGCAGGCCTACGACGAAGAGGAGGTCACCCGCGAACTCATTGAGACGGCCCTGCTGCTGGAAGACCAGACCCGGAGCGTCGGCGTCCATGCGGCCGGCGTGGTCATCGGAGCCCAGCCCTTGGTGAATTTGCTGCCGCTCAAGCAAGACGACGACGGCGGCATTGTCACCCAGTATGCGATGGGCCCGGTCGGCGACCTGGGCCTGCTGAAGATGGACTTCCTGGGTCTCAAGACCCTGACGGTCATCCGCAACACCGCGGAGATGGTGGGGAAATCCACCGGCGTCCAACTCGACCTCGACAACCTGCCGCTCGACGACTCCAAGACCTACGACCTGCTGAACAACGCCCAGACCCTCGGCGTGTTCCAGTTGGAATCCGGGGGCATGCGCGACTTGTGCAAGAAGTTCAAGATCGCCTCGGTCGAGCACATCACCGCACTCATCTCGCTCTACCGTCCGGGTCCGATGGACCTGATTCCGGACTTCATCAAGCGACGCCATGGCGAGCAGGAGATCCTCTATCCTCACGCGCTGCTGGAGCCCATTGCCAGCGAGACCTATGGCATTCTGATTTATCAGGAGCAGGTCATGCAGGCGACGCAGATCCTGGCCGGGTACACCCTCGGTGGTGCCGACCTGCTGCGCCGGGCCATGGGCAAGAAGAAGCTCGAGGAGATGGTGAAGCAGCGCGAAACCTTCGTGAAGGGATGCGCGGACACCAACGGCATCCCGGCCCCCAAGGCCAACGAGGTCTTCGACTTGCTCGAGAAATTCGCGGGCTACGGTTTCAACAAGTCGCACGCGGCGGCCTACGCTGTGGTGGCCTATCAAACGGCCTGGCTGAAGGCGAACTACCCGGTGGAGTTCCTCAGCGCCATGATGACCAACGATCAGGGCGATACGGCCAAGCTCAGCCAGTACATCGCCGAGGCCAAGACCCTGGGCATCGAAACCCTGGGCCCTGACGTCAATGCGTCGGGTTTGCACTTTGCGCCGGCGGCGGCCACCAAGGGTCGGCGAGTCATCCGCTTCGGGTTGGCGGCCATCAAGGGCGTGGGCGAAGCGGCCGTCGAGGCGCTGCTGGTGGCCCGTTCGCTCGGGGATCCGTTCTCGAGCTTGGAAGACTTGTGCGGCCGGGTGGATACCAAGGCCATCAACCGCAAGGCCTTGGAAGCCCTCATCAGGGCTGGAGCGTGTGATTCCATCGGGCCCAACCGGGCCACCGTGTTCCATCAAATCGAGGGAGCGATGGCACGGGCCAGTGCCAATGCGTCCGACAAATCCCGGGGTCAGGTTTCCTTCTTCGATACCTTTGAAGCGGCGCCGGCGGCCCGTCAGCGGGTGGAGAAGCCGGTGGTGCAGGAAGACTGGCCGGTGGCCCAGAAACTGGCGGACGAAAAGGAACTGGTGGGTTTCTACGTCAGCGGCCATCCGCTGGGCCCGTACGAGAAGCTCTTGTCCCGGCACACCACGCACACCATCGAGGCCTTGGCGACCTTGGCCAACCGCTCCATGACCCGCATCGGTGGACTGGTTTCTGCCGTCCAGAAAGGGGCTTCGAAAAAAACGGGCAAGCCCTATGCGATGGTCACGCTGGAAGACATGACCGGCACCGTCACCGCCCTGGCGATGAACGAATCCTACGAACGCTATGTCGATTTGTTCGTGGTCAATCAGGCGTTGTTGGTGACCGCCGAGGTGAGCACGGGTGAGGAACGGCCCAAGCTGTTCCCACAAGAAATCCTGCCCCTCGATGCAGCACCCAAAAAATTCACCAAGCGGGTCCAGTTGCGTTTGAGGTCCGACCAACTGGGAGACACGCGATTGGCTGACTTGAAGGCTTTGATTGAAGCCCATTCAGGCTCGGTGCTCCTGTACCTTTGCATTCGTATGCCCGGAGGCGAGTCGGTGTGGATCGAGCCCAATGACCGCTATCATGTCACCCCTTCCCGGGAGTTCGAGAACGCCATCGTGGCCCTTTTCGGACCGGAATCCTATCAGGTGAAGGTCGACAACGCCTTGCCGGAACGGGCCCAGCGCCGTTGGGAGAAACGAGGATCCGGCGGCGGCGGTGGCGGCGACGAATAAATCGCCGAAATAGAAAAAGGGCCCCGGGGATGTCCCGAGGCCCTTTGTGAAAGACAAACGAACAGCCGAAGGGAGCGCGGTGCCTCCCACCGACATCACTCGTATTTGAACACCAGATTGGCCCCACTGGTCGAGATGATGACCTTCGAAGCGCCGCTGAGGCGGTAGAAGGACGAACTCGTCGGAGCCGGGATGGTGATGGTCTTGGCTGCGGCGTCCACGGTCGCTCCGGTCACTGCGGAGAAGGTGCCACCGAGGGCCGCAGAGCTCAGCAGGGAGACAGCCGACGGGGCCGCGGGAAGACCGCGGATGATCATGCCGCTGATGCCGCCGGAGTTGTCCTCCATCTCAGCGAACCACAGGAATTCACCGGCCTTGATGTCGACGACCACCGTCCGCGGTTGACCCAGAGGAAGGACGGTTCCGTCGGCGCTCTTGCCGGAATAATTGCCGGTGTTCTGGGCGGCCGGCTCCTTCAGACCCTTGACGTCGTCCACCCAGACCTTGCCGGTCCGGTTGGCGTCGGTGGTGCGGCCCTCGAAGACTGTCACGCTGTACTTGCCGGGATTCAGTCCGGCGAAGCGCATGAGCATCTCGCTGCCATCGGTGTCGGGATTGCGGTACAGGTAGTCGTCCTTCACCGCGGCGGGAACGAGGATGCCGTCATACATCACCGCGATGCCTTCCTTGGTGGGATTGTTGGCGGCCTGACCCAGCGCCGGCGGAAACGACTTTTCCGTGTCGAGGGCAACGTTGTTGAGCATCGTTACCGTGACGTTCTTGTTTAGATCCTTGGAGAAGTCGGTGAGCTTCCAGGTGACTTCTGTGCCATCGCCATTGGCCGTGCCTTTGATACTGGACGAGCCCTCGGTCACATTCGCATTCGGGTCCGCGAAGGTCCAGGTGGGGATCACGTTCCAATCGGCCAATGGTGCCGGGGCGGAAGCGTCCTGGCCGGCCTCGGCCTGGTTGGCGGTCGTGATCTTGGTAATCCGCTCGTTCTCCAGCTCGCCGAAATCGAGCTTGAACAAGCCCTTGGAGTCGGCCGGATCAACCACGGAGCGGATGATCATGCCGCTGATGCCGCCCGAGTTGTCTTCCATCTCGGCGAACCACAGGTAGTCGCCTGCGTTGATCTTCACGGTGACCGTCCGGGGTTGTCCGTCGAGCATCACCTCCCCAGCGTCGTTCTTGCCGGCGTAGTTGCCCGTGTTCTCGGTGGCGGGCTCCTTCAAGCCCTTGATGTCATCGACCCAGACCTTGCCGGTTCGCTTGCTGTCGGTGGTGCGGCCCTCGAAGACCGTGACGTTGTAGGTTCCGGGGTCGAGGTTCGCGATACGCATCAACGTCTCGGAGCCGTCGGTATCCGGATTCCGGTACAGGTAA
>CAMATE010000184.1 GCA_945861075.1 Akkermansia muciniphila | reverse complement strand
AGGGCCAGTTTCTTCGGATCTTGCACCGAGGCGAACGGGGTCTCGGCGATGGTCTTGCCCGCGTACTTCGTGAGCATGGGCTTCGGGTCGAAGCTCTCCATGTGGCTGACCCCGCCGTTCATGAAGAGCCAGATCACGTTCTTGGCCTTTGGCGTGAAGTGCGGGCGGCCGTCGGGGGGCGTCCACAGGGCCGAGCTGGCCGCTCCGGCTTCTCGCTGGAGGAGCGTGCCGAGGGCCAGGCCGGTGAACCCCATGCCCAGGTCGGCGAGGAAGGCCCGTCGGGGGCGAAGCGACGTCTGCCCATCGGCAGGGGACAGTGGGTGCGAGGCCCCGACCGACGGAGCGGAATTCATGGACGGGATGGATGGGGTGGACGGCCTTGGGTTCATCGGAGCGTCACGAAATCACCATGGTTGACCAGCGACCAGACGAGTCGGGCTCGGGCTGGCATGGGGGCGTCCTGCTGCGACTGGGCTGGAGTTTTCTCAGCCTTTGCGGCCGATGTGCCCGTTGCTGGACCGACCTTGTCGCTCGCCTCTCCGGCAGATCCGGCGAAGGGCCCACGCAGCGCCTCGAGGGCCGCCTGGAGTTCAGCAGGGCTAGGCTCGAAGCCCAAGAGCTGCTCGAAGGCGTGGCGTACGAAGGCTTCATCGCCCGTGGCCGGGGCCGAAGCCGTCAGGTTCCGTGCGATGTCCGGGGCGCAGTCGCCGACCAATCGTCCATTGAGCAAAGCCAGCGCCTGCTGGGGCACGATGCTGGTCTCGCGCCGGTAGCACTCCTTGACCAAGGCCTCGTCGAAGGTGGTGAGGAAGAGGTTTCGGTCGTTGTTGGAGTGGTGGAAGTACAGGCTGCGCCGGCGGGATTGCGCCTGATCCGACGAACCGACCGTAGGCCCGCCTCGTGTCGTATCGAGGCGTCCCGCGTGGGCCAGCAGTGCATCCCGGATGACCTGCGATTCCAGGCGGATGGGCGTGCGTCGCCACCCCAGTCGGTTGTCGGGATCGCGGGTGAGTTCCGCCCCGGCGCCGGCCAGCGTGGAGTCCATGCGGTAGGCCGCCGAGGTGACGATGAGCCGGTGGAGGTGCTTGAGGCTCCAGCGAGTGTCCACGAGTTCGCAGGCCAGCCAGTCGATCAAGTCGGTGTGTTCAGGAGTGCCGCCCTTGCGACCGAAATCAAACAGCGCCGGGGCCAGGGCCGCGCCGAAATGCCGGTTCCACAACTGGTTGACTGCGACACGGGCAGTCAGGGGATTAGCCGGGTCAGTGATCCAGCGGGCCAGTGCGGTCCGGCGTCCGGTGCTGTGATGCTGGGCCGGCACTGCGGGGTCGTCTTTGGTTGAGTCGAGGAATCGGGTGGGGACCCACGCCGCCCCGGACATGGCTGAGAAAGTTTCCGAGGGCGCCGGCTCCTGGGTGGCTTCCTTCTCGAGGGCGGCGAGTCGCTCGGTTTGCGTCGCCACCTCCTTCGCTAGGGTGTCTTTTTTGCCAGCCTCGGCGGTGGTCAGCTTTTGCTCGGTTTCGGCCAGGGTGAGTCGATGGCGGGCGAGCTTCTCGCGACGCTCAGCCGTCACGGCGGCGCGTCGGGCAGCGTCGGCGGCGGTGGCCGAAGCCGGGCCGTCATTCCAAGAAGCACGCTGAGCTTCGGCGCGTCGGACAACGCTCTCCAACCGCGCCGCGGCCACGGCGATCTTTGCGGACGCAATCACCGAAGCGGCGGCGTTTGTCGAGGCCCGGGCCGCTTCGGTTCGCATCGTCTCCAGTTCCTGCTGTGCGATACGAACCTGCGTCTCAAACACCCAGGGCCGCCGCTCCGGCTGCCAGGCTGACGGTGGCAGGTGGACGGGCCGGATATCCGGAAGCCCAACCCCCAGCACCGCGGGCACGCCCGGCGTCATCACGCGCGAGCGGTCCGGCTGGGTTTCCTGACCTCGGACGAAGCGGTAGGTCGGCGTCTCGGGATCGCGATCGTAGGCCCTCGGGATGGCATCCCGGGCCATGTCGGACTCGCCCGGCACCAAGTCCATTCGCACTTGATAGGGTTCGAAGAAGGCCCGCATCCGGTAGTAGTCGGTCTGGGGCAGGGGATCGTACTTGTGGTCGTGGCATTTGGCGCAATTGAGGGTTAGGCCTAGGAAGGCCTTACCGACATGCTCCACGGTCTCGTCGAGCCACTGGTTGCGGTTGAAGAGGAAGTAGTTTCGGGCCAAGAAACCGGTAGCCCGTAGCTGCTCGAGGTTGTCGGGGTGTGTCTCGTCGGCGGCGAGCATGAGGCGGATCATCTCGTCGTAGGGCAGGTCGGCATTGAGCGATTCGACGATCCAGTCGCGCCAGTGCCATAGATGCTTGGCGCTGTTGCGGTGCTGGTCGCCCAGGCCCCACGGGTCGCTGTAGCGCCACACGTCCATCCAGTGCCGAGCCCAGCGTTCCCCGTGGCGCGGGTCGTCGAGCAGGCGGTCCACGGTGCGCTGGTAACCCTCTTCGGAAGTGTCACTCAGGGCCTGCCGCATCTCGGCCTCGGTGGGCGGCAACCCGATCAGGTCGAGGTACAGGCGGCGAATCTGGAGGCGTCGTGGAGCTTCGGGTCGCGGGGCCAGTCCTGCTGTTTCAAGTCCCCTCGCCAAGAAGGCATCGATGGGGTTCCGCGCCCGGTCGGTTTGCTTGACCGCTGGTACGGTTGGTCGTTGGCGCGGTCGGAAGGCCCAGTGGTCGCGCGGATCTGGTTCGGGGAGTTCGCCCACGGGAGCGCTTGCGCCCTCGGCGATCCAACGGGTCAGGAGTGCAATTTGCTCGGAACTGAACGGTTGCCCCTCATGTTCGGGCGGCATGCGCTCTTCCAGATCCGTGCTGGTCACGCGAGAAAGCAGGGGCGATTCGCCGGGTTTCCCGGGCATCACAACGGGCCCGTGTTTTCCCCCACGCAGCATGGCAGCGAGGGTATCCACTCGAAGGCCAGCCTTCTGTTGGAGCGCGCCATGACAGGAGAAGCAACGTTCCCGCAGCAGGGGCTTCAAAGTGCTCTCATACACCCCGGCTGCCGACAGGCAAGGGTCCACCCAGAGCCCCACGAAGGCCAATATCCCCCCGAGGAAGCGCCGAATGCCATGTGTTGCGAGTTGGGTGAGCATGCGTCGGCCCGGGTGAGGCTCTCCGGACGACCACCCTGCGGGTCGAGGTCCAAAGCGAGGCCGAAGCGGGCGATGCCAGTAGGCTACAACCTCGGCGCGCTTCGAGGCCAGAGGACTCTGTCCGAACTCTGCCCTGCGTGCCTTGGCCTCTGTCACCGGCTTTCACGCCGTTGCCGGGCGAGATCCAAGGATTTTGGGCCGTTGACCTGTCGGGTCCAATCAGACGCCGGGACCGCGGTGCGCTCTTGGATTCCCAGCGTCGATCCGCTAGCGTCCCGTTGCTATGTCCGAAATGCAGGAAGATTCACCGTTGGACCGACTCTGGAAAGAGTACGCGCGGACCTTCCGGCAGTTCGACGACCTGACGCTGGCTCGCTGGTGTTCTCAAACCTTGGGCCAACTCCATGGTCAGGTGTGGCGACTCTCGCATCCGCTGGTGGGAGCCTACCGTCTGGGTTCCCAACTCGCCCACGATCGGCAGATCTGGCTCAAGCGATTGGTCAGCATTCCCGCGGGCTACATCGAGGCCCCCTGTTGCCGGGCTCCGTTGCTGCCGCTCTTTACCCGCGATGTCATCGCCAACGGCCTGCGATGCCACCATTGCGGCGAGACGTGCGTGCCCTTCGAAGAAATCCCGGAAGCCTTCCGAACCCGGTTTGAGCGCTGGGCCAATCAATATGAAGAGGCTCATCAGGTGGCCCATTGGGACGACAAGCAACGGCGCAAATCCAAGGACTACGACGCCGCCTTCGAAGACGCTGCGCAGGACGCCGAGAAGCTGCTCATTGAGGCGGCCACCGAACTGATGCCACCGCTTCTGGAGTCGTACCCGGCCGTGATTTGGGAAGATCAGGATGAGTGCCTGGAGGTCCGTCCGGAGGATGTGGTCTTGTGAGTCAGAATGCGGAGATGCCCTTGCCTCCGGCAGCCCCGGGGCTTCCGAAATGGTTGCGGATCGCGCTCAAGATTCTCCTCGGTGGCTTGGCTGTCCTGATCACGTTGCTGGTGGTGGGTTTGTTGAGTTTTGATTGGATCGTCAAGCGCACGATCCAGTCCCGAGTCAATGCCAGCGGAGTGGCTGAAGTGGAGATCGGAAGCCTCAATATCGGATTGCTCCGCCCTCATCTGGAAGTTCGCAATCTCAAGGTCTTTGGCCAGTCCCAGTTCGGTGGCGTTCAAATACTCGATCTTCCGGAATTGCGCGTGGAGTACGATCGCGACGCCTTCAAGGCGCAGGAGTTGAAGCTGCGACTGCTCCGCATCCGACTCAATGAACTCACCTTGGTGGATGGGTTTGCCGGGGGAGACACCAACATGTTCCAACGCCTCCAAGGCTATTCGGAACTCATCGTCGCCTACACCAATCGCTTGAGCGAAGTCACCAACCGACTCGACCTCGCCAGCGCCCAGCGTATTGGCAATGCGACCTTCACCGGTTTGGACCGTTTGGAACTCACCGTGGGGCGGGTCCGCTTTTTGGACATGAAAGACCCGCTCTCCGAAAAGGTGGCGACCTTGAACATCAACCGGCGGGTGATGACCAACATCACGGACCTTTCCGGGATGGCACCCTTGGCCATGGAACTGTTGGTGCGCACGACCCTCGGGGCCAAGCCGGTGGCCCGTTGAATTTGGCCAAGCCTCGGTTCCGGCAGGGAACCTCCCCAGAGGCCGGTCATTGCTTCACCAAATCAGCACCGTGAGCTTCTTCGGGCCATGCGCGCCGAGCACGAGGATGCGCTCGATGTCGCCGGTGCGGCTCGGGCCGGTCACCAGCGAGATCATCGAGGGCCAGTTCCAACCGTGCAGTTCCTCCAGCCGTTGGAACGCGGCCGTCAGGTCGCAGACCAATTGATCGCGTCGGGCCAACACCACGTGGTGCGGCGGCAACACACTCAGGGCCCGGCCTCCAGAGGTCCGGCTGTTGACCACCAGCGATCCGGTCTGCGCCACCAGCACATCGCAGGTGGTGATGCCGGCTTCGCAGGCTTCCAAGTCGTCGGGCACGTAGCCGCCATCGGTGAACAAGGTGGGTCGTCCCAACGCGGTCGTTGCGGCGTCGGTCAGCGCCGAGTGGTGGCTGGCGACTCGTTTCCAGCCTTCGCTGTCGGCGATGCCGCGCAGTTGCTCATGGGCTTCGGCCTCCGACGCCACGCACCGGAAGTCGGTCTTCAATTCGGCCGAGGCGGCGGAGAAGCGGGTCAACTGTTCCTCCAGTGTGGTGCCGCCCGGAGGCAACCACGCGCGCGCCACATGGACCGGTCGGCCTTTGAATGAGAAGACCGGGGCAGGGGCCTCTACACGACCCTGGTCGTGGCCGTGTCCGTGGGATCCAGGCATGGGGGCCGGGACGGTGAGGGCCTCGCGGATGCGGGCCAGGATGCGTTCTTGGGCGTTCATCGGCGATTCCTCCACCATTCCTTGAAACTTTCCGGGGCCACGGGCGGCAGGTCCCGCGTGCTGGTCCAGGTCTTTACCGGATCCAACGGGGTTCCTTGCAGGCGCTTGCGCAACGGTTCCACGATGCGGGCGACCTCTTGGCCGAACTGGTACAAGGCGGGCGTGTTGACCGCGAAGGCGTGGGCCCGCCAGGCGAGTCGTTCGATCCACGACGGGGTTTCGCCGACGGCATTGCGGCGGTTCTGCAGCAAGTGATGGTGCAGGTCGATCTTCACTGGGCAGGCCTCGGTGCAGGCACCGCACAGCGATGAGGCGTTGCTGAGGTGCTTCCAGTCTTGCAGGCCCCGCAGGTGCGGCGTGATCACGCTGCCGACCGGGCCGCTGTAGGTGGTGCCATAGGTATGACCGCCCACGTTGCGGAAAATTGGGCAGACATTCAGGCACGCTCCGCAACGGATGCAGTGCAGAGCGTCGCGCTGCTCGGGATCGGCCAGCAGCTCGGTGCGTCGGTTGTCGAGCAGCACCACATGCCATTCGACCGGTCCGTCGGACTCGCCGGGTTGGCGGGGCCCACCATAAAGCGTGTTGTAGCCAGTGACCGTCTGGCCCGCGCCGGCCGTAGCCAAAAGCGGCAGGAAGAGCGCAAGGTCTTCCATCTTTGGCAGCACCTTTTCGATGCCTAGGAGCGTGATCATCACCCGGGGCAGCGCGGCGGTGAGGCGGGCATTCCCTTCATTTTCGGTGATGGACACCATGCCCGTCTCAGCGATGGCGAAATTGGCGCCGGTGATGCCCACATCGGCCTGGATGTACTTCCGACGCAGGGCGCGCCGAGCGATCATGGTCAACTCCTCGGGTTCCCGGGTGGGTGAGCTGCCCAGCTCGCGTTCGAAGAGGTCGCTGATTTCATCCCGGGTCAGGTGCATGGCCGGGAAGACGATGTGGTAAGGCGGCTCCTTGCGAAGCTGGACGATGAACTCGCCCAAGTCGGATTCCACGACTTCGAAGCCGTCTTTCTCGAGAGCCTCGTTGAGATGAATTTCCTCGGCCGTCATGGCCTTGGACTTCACCACGCACTTGGCCTTCGCATCCCGGATGATGCCGCGGATCGTATCGCGGGCCTCCGGGCCGGTGGGGCACCAGTGCACCTTCGTGCCGCGGGCCTCGATCTTCGAGGTGAACTCGGTGAGGTAGGTGTCGAGGTGGTTGATGGCATCCCACTTGGTCTCGGCGGCCGACTGGCGGGCCGATGACCAGTCGTTGAAGGCTGACTTCTTGCGATCCCGGGCCACCTCGTACTTGCGCAAGGCGGTCTGGATCAAGCCGCGGTGGCGCAGGTTACGGGTGATGGTCCCGGCGGCCTCGAGGAACTGTTGGGCGGCGTTGCTCATTGCGAGTCGAGGATTTGGGCCAGGTGGAGGGTCTTCAGCGGTTTGCCTTGGCGGCTCAGCAGCCCTTGCAGGTGCATGAGGCAACTGGAGTCGTTGGACACCATGTACTCGGCCCCGGTGTCGGCGGCGCTGGCGCACTTCACCTCACCCATGGCCGTGGAAATCATCGGGAACTTGGCCGCGAACGTGCCGCCGAATCCGCAGCAAGTTTCGGCATCGCTCATCTCTACGAGTTCGAGGTCGCGCACTTTTTCGAGGAGTTTCCGGGG
>CAMATE010000183.1 GCA_945861075.1 Akkermansia muciniphila | reverse complement strand
GGGCGTGATCCACTACCACATGGGCCGGATGGTCGGCAGCACGCGCCCCGTGGTGGATCAATCCTATCAGGTGGCCTTGAACCTGATCTTCCCCAGCAAGCAGGCCCAGGATGAGTACCAGATCCATCCGGAACATCTGAAGTTCGTCGAACACTGCCGCGCATTGTGGCAGAAGGTCACGGTATACGACTTCGCCTGAAGGCCGACTCCAACAAACACAAGCCTGTCCGGAGCACACGCCGCATCCGGAGAGGTTGTTAAATCGAACGAGACCTGCGATGTGGCAAAACCACCGCAGGTCTCCTTTTTTACTCGGACTCCGTGACGCAGACCGTCACCGGGATGCGGGTAACATTTAGTTGGTCTTGAGCACCTCGACGAAGGCCTCTTGAGGGATGTCCACCGATCCGACGGACTTCATCCGCTTCTTACCTTCGCGTTGCTTCTCCAAGAGCTTGCGCTTACGGCTGATATCGCCGCCATAGCACTTGGCCGTCACGTCCTTGCGAACGGCACTGATCGACTCACGAGCGACAATCTTGCCACCGATGGCCGCCTGAATGGCCACCTGGAATTGCTGCCTCGGGATGACCTCCTTGAGCTTGGCCGCCAGGTTGCGGCCCCGGGCCTCAGCCTTGGTGCGGTGCACCAAACTGGAGAAGGCTTCCATGACCTCGCCATTGACCATCATGTCGAGCTTCACCATGTCGCTGGCCTCCATGCCATCCGGTTCATAATCCATCGAGCCGTAGCCACGGGTGATGGATTTGATGCGGTCGTGGAAGTCGATGAGGATCTCGTTCATCGGGATCCGGCAGGTCAACATCACGCGCCGCGTGTCGAGGGTCTCAGTGTTCTTGATGAACCCGCGCTTCTCGGAAATGAGTCCCATGATGTCGCCCAGGTTTTCGCCCGGCGTAATAACGAACGCCTTCACGATGGGCTCCAAGACCGTCTCGATGTAAGTGACGTCGGGCATGAAGGCAGGATTGTCTACCTGCTTCATCGTACCATCGGTCATTTGGACCTGATACACCACGCTCGGGTAAGTCGCGATGATGTCCATATCGAACTCGCGGCGGAGGCGCTCCTGGACGATCTCCATGTGGAGCAGTCCGAGGAATCCGCAGCGCAGTCCGAAGCCGAGGGCGGCGGAACTCTCGGTCTGGAAGGTCAGCGCCGAATCGTTCAACTGAAGCTTGGCGATGCTCACCTTGAGGCTCTCGTAATCGGCCGTGTTGATCGGGTAAATGCCCGAGAACACCATCGGATGAATCTCCTGGAAGCCCGGCAGCTCCGTCGACGGATTGCGCGGGTCGGTGATGGTGTCGCCCACCTTCACCTCGCGCGGGGTCTTGATGTTGGCCGTGATGTAGCCGGTCTCACCCACCGTCAATTCATCGCGGGTGTACGGCTTGGGATTGAAGGAGCCGACCTCTTTGATCTCAACCGTGCGGCCCGAGTGCAGCAGCTTCACCATCATGCCCGGCTTCAGGGTCCCGTTGGTCACGCGGACCAAGATCACCACGCCTTTGTAGGTGTCGAAGTAGCTGTCGAAGATCAGTGCCTGGAATGATTTCGCCTCGGTCGGCTTCGGTGCCGGCAAACGGTGGATGATCGCCTCGAGAATGTCAGAAATGCCGATGCCCTCTTTGGCGCTGGCCATGATCGCGTCATCGGCCGGAATGGCCAAGATTTCCTCCAACTGCTGCTTGGCCATTGGGATATTGGCGTGCGGCAGGTCGATCTTGTTGATGACCGGAATGATCGTCAGACCCTGCTTCATGGCCAGGTGCACATTGGCGACGGTCTGGGCCTCCACTCCCTGAGCGGCATCGACGATGAGCAGTGCCCCCTCACAGGCGCTGAGCGAACGGCTGACCTCGTAGGCGAAGTCCACATGTCCTGGGGTGTCGATCAAGTTCAGCTCGTAGCGCTCTCCATTCTTGGCCTTGTAGTACATCGTGACCGGATGGGCCTTGATGGTGATGCCCCGCTCCTTTTCCAAGTCCATCGCATCCAGGTGCTGTGCTTGGAGCGTCCGATCCTCGACAGTTCCCGTCGACTGGAGCAACCGATCCGACAGGGTGGTCTTCCCGTGGTCGATGTGGGCGATGATGCTGAAATTGCGAATGTGTGCGGCGTCCATCGTGGTGCAGAACCCATCGGATGCGGTCGAACCTTCTAGGGCTCAATCCACCTCCGCTACGGGAGCGGGGAACATACCGGTCAAGCCCCGTTTGGAAAGCCCAACATTGGCCCAACCTCGGGCCCCGCGTTGGCCCACCACCGAGTATGGGCGTTCGAGAGTCGGTCTGATCTCTGCGCGGATTCAGCGCTGGCTGGACGGATCGGGCAATCCAAGCCGTTTCCAACCCTCTGGACCGAGCCGACGGACCGTCGCCTGGTTTCGCGCCACAATGGTCTCCGCATCCTCACCGCTGCGGACGGCCCGCTCGACCGAGGATTCCCGCAAAAGGTGCAACATCGGGTAAGGCGATCGGTTGGTGAAATGACTCATGTCGGCCGGGTCTTCGCCAGCAAACTGATAATGAGGATGGAAGCTGGCAATTTGGATCACCCCTTCCAACTCCATTCTGGCCAACAGGGCCTCGGCCTCACCGAGGAACTCGTTGTAATCGAAGAAATCCTGAAGAACGTGCGGGTGGATGAGGAGCGTCGTTTCAATGGACGACGGATTGGCTGCAACCAATTCTTGGAGAGCGGCCACCAACTGCGACAACAGGGTTTCCGTCGTCTTGGCCTCGCTCACCCGGAAGGCGATCCGGTTGCGGACATATTCCGCCCGGGCGAAGGGACAGAGATTCAACCCGATGACGGCCCGCTCCAACCAGATGCGGGTATCGGCGATGATCTGAGCTTCGTATGCGTTTTCATTGAGGCGGGCCTGCAACGCCCCACCCAATGGGTCCTCTGAAGTGCCTGAAGGGTCCGTGCCACTCATCGGGTCAGTGATTCGATGCGGTACAAAGACCGGTCGGTCCGAATGAAGAGCGATCGTCCGACCACCGCGGGTGTGGCCATGATCTTGCCGTTGAGCGTATTGGTGGTGATGGGCTGAAATTGTTTTCCGGGCTGGATGACCATGACGCTTCCCTCCCGACTGGGCAGGTAAATCTGACCTCCGGCAAAAAACGGGGAGGCATTGTGGTTGCCGCCCAAGCGTTCCCGATACTGTTCAGCTCCGGTCTTCGCATCCAGACAGGTGAAGAACCCTCCGGAATCCGATACGAAGTACAGTTCATCTCCCACCAGCAGGAGAGAAGGCATGGTCGGTGCGCCCTTGGAGTACTTCCATCGGTGCTTAGGCTCCGGCTGGGCATCGAGTTGGATGGCCTGAATTTCCGGCTTCATGAAACCCGTGCTCAAGTAGGCCATACCGCCTCCGAAAACGGCCCGGGAAGACAGGGAAAATCCCAACTGGCCGTAGCGAACCTTCCACAATTCCTGGCCGGTCGCAGGATCGTAGCCGTAGATCCAGTCAGCCCCTTGCGAAATCAATTGCTCACGCCCTCCGAGTTTCAGGATGGCTGGGGTCGCGTAGGACTTCTTGAGCTGCGGGTTGCTGGCCAACTCCCCGGACCGCGTCGTCCGCCACGCAACTTGTCCCGTGGTCGTATCTAAAGCGGCCACCGACTGGGTGTCGCTGCCGTCGAGGTGGAAGATCAGCCGATTCTTCCAAAGAATGGGAGAACTGCCCGGACCGTTCTCGTGCATGATGCGTAAGCTGCTATTCGTCCAAAGGACCTTGCCGGAACGGGTGTCCACGCACGCGGTGCCGAAGGTGCCAAAATGGAAGTAAGCGCGACCGGACTCGAGGACCGGTGTCGGCGAGGCGTAGCTGTTGAGCTCGTGGATCCATTGAGGCTCTTTCTCGGAGAACAAACGGATGTCCCGAAGGATTTTGCCGCTGTTGCGATCCACACACACGGCGTGCAAATCGACTTTTTCGAGGAGCACCAGCGGTTGGTCGGCGGTGTTGGCCGTCAACCGACGCTTGGCATCCTCAGGCTTAGCAGGGGTTTCGTGGGCAGTGGTGAGCCAAATTTGTTTACCGTCGATGACCGGCGAGGACCACCCACGCCCTGGGATGGCTGTCTTCCAGACGACTCCCTCGGTCTCACTCCATCGAATGGGAGGATGGGCGTTGGCGGCCGCATGTCCCTGCCCTCCGGGCCCGCGCCATTCAGGCCATTCCGGTGTGGCCGACAAGGCGGTGACGGCTCCCAGAGCGGCCGTCAAAATGGAAATCTTGAAGAGGGAATTCATGAGGAATGCTGGTCGAGGTGGTTGCCGGGCTTCGCCCGCCCGATTTGCGAGGTTAACGCCAAGAGAGCCTCGGGATAAATGCGCGACCTTAGAAAAATAGGAGTAACGCCCCACGGCTGGATTTCGTTTTTGGATCCTTCGCCCTGGGTCCACGTTTCGCGACTCCTGTTCTTGGCCTTCCAGGAGATTGTTGTGCCCCGTTACGCAGATGTTACTCGGACTGGCGTTCTGTGTGGGTTGATGGTAAAGATCTCCCACCAGTGACGTCTCCCCGTGAGGCGTTTCCCCGTTCATGGCCACCAAAGTCATTCGCAAAAAGTCGGTCGTCGTCGACCCCGTCGAACCTGCTGTCACTCCGCCGACCCATGATGCCGCGGATACGGCGTTCCTGACCAAGCCCAAGCTGACGTCCAAATCCAAGAAACGAGATATTCCTGAAGGGTTGTGGACCAAGTGCCCGAAATGCGAGGAGCTCATCTACGACAAGGAACTCGACGACAATCTCAAGGTCTGCCCGAAGTGCATCTATCACTTCAAGATCGGCTCCCGGGAACGCATTCACTCCATGGTGGAAACATGCTCCTTCGAAGAAATGGACGCCCGGATGGAGAGTGTGGACGTGCTCAAGTTCACCGGTGCGGCCAGCTACGAGGCCAAACTCGCCGCCTATCGCAAGAAGATGTCCATGCTCAAGGACGCCGTGGTGACCGGTGTGGGCATGATGGGCACGCATCGGGTGGCTCTGGGAGTCATGGATTTCCAGTTCCTGGGCGGATCCATGGGTTCTGTGGTGGGTGAAAAGCTCACCCGATTGATCGAGACCGCCACCGATCGAGGCATTCCCCTGATCATTGTGTCCACCAGCGGTGGCGCCCGCATGTACGAGGGCATGTTCAGCCTCATGCAAATGGCTAAGACTTGCGGAGCGCTCGCCTACCACGCCAAGCAGAAGTTGCCTTATATCAGTGTGCTCACCGATCCCACGACGGCGGGCGTCATGGCCAGTTATGCCAGCGTGGGTGACCTCGTCATTGCCGAACCCGGAGCCACCATTGGCTTCGCGGGCCGCCGCGTCGTTGAAGCCACCACCCAGTCGGAATTGCCCCCGGATTTCCAGACCGCCGAGTTCCTCATGAAGCACGGCATGATCGACGCGATCGTTTCACGCCTCGAAATGAAGTCCCGCCTCAGCAGCTATCTGGACTTCATGATGACCGGTCGTCGGGCCGCCTGACACCGACCCGGTTTAAAATTTCCAGGCACGCGCCAGACGCCCTGAAAGCCGGCGTCTGGAAAGCGTCCCACGGATGCAGGCCTCAGGGTGCTTCCCCAAGGCCACCTGTTTGTCGGCCGGCCTTTTTCAGGGCCGATGTCCAAACCCGGGATTCCACTGGGTTCTTTACGCCGGCTCAGCGAAACCGTTTCAGCGACGCGGAGACCGACCAAGAGCTGCCGCTTTGCGCGGCCCCCCAGTAGCACCCTTGCTCTTGCTCGACCGTGCCGGTGCAGTGGGTCGAGCCGCGGATCGAGGGGCCGATCGAACAGCAGGAGGAGCCGTTTTGGTGACCGGCTTCCCGGGTTTGCCCGCCTTGAACTCCGGTGCTGCCGGCTTGCTGACCGGCCGGCTGAAGGATCGCTTGGTCCCCTTGCCGGCGAACGGTTTATCCGACCGGGCCGCCTTGCGGGCCACTGCGCGCTCGGCCAAGGGTGACAGCTTCCGCTCCCCACCGTCCCGTTTGTGGGCGAAGGGTTGTTTGCGGAACCGTCGCACGGATTCGATGGTTTTCGGGCGCGGCTTCGGCACCAGCAATATAGGGCAACCCTCGTATCCAAAGGCAGTCCGCATCTCACCGCTCAAGTACTTCATGTACGGAGCGCTGAACAACTCGTCGCGATTCACGAAGAGCAAGAAGGTCGGCGGAGCCTGGCGGACCTGAGTCGCGTAATAGAACTTGAGACGATGCCCCATGTCGCTGACGGGTTGCCGGCGCTCAATGGCGTCGTTCAGCGTGCGGTTCAGGATCGCGGTCGGAACCTTTTGCTTCAACTGACTAGAAACGTATCGAACCGCTTCCAGCAATCGGTCCAATTGGAACCCATCTTTGGCCGAAGTGAAAATAACCGGTGCGTAATCGAGGAAGAACAACCTGTCCTGAACCCACTGACCGAACTCGGCCAAGGTGGTCAATCGCTTCTGCCGATCATCGCGCTCCCGATTCTTGCCTTCCCGGGCCTTGATCTCAGCCTCTCGAGCCTTGCGCACGTCTTCGGCCACAAGATCCCACTTGTTGACCACCACGATGCAAGCTCGTCGCTGCTCGACGATCACGTCGGCGATCTTCTTGTCCTGCTCGGTGATACCGCTCATGGCATCGATGACCAAGACGGCGATATCGCAACGGGCGATGGCATCCTTGGTGCGCTCCACTGAGAAATACTCGATAGTGTCATCGATACGGCGCGCCTTACGAACACCCGCCGTGTCGACCAGTACGTACTGCTCGCGGCCCGCTTCGGTGATCACTTCAAACGGAACATCCACCGCATCACGAGTCGTCCCGGGGATCGCACTCACGATGACGCGCTGTGAGCCGGTCAGTTGGTTGATGATCGAAGACTTGCCCACGTTCGGCCGGCCCACGATGGCCAGACGCTTCGGGCCGACGGGTCGGCGCGGTGGCAAGGCTTCGCCTTCCTCGCCATCTGCGGACGTGGCACTGGCCTCATCGGTGCCGGACTCTGCGTTCAGCGTTTCGGCAGTCGGCGACTCCCACTTCGGCAAAAACCCAACGGCCGCATCCATCAAATCGTCCACGCCACTCCCGTGGATCGCCGTGGCCGGGTAGATCCGTTGAAAACCCAGCTCCGAAAACTCAGCCGCGCCTGCTGTTGCCTGA
>CAMATE010000182.1 GCA_945861075.1 Akkermansia muciniphila | reverse complement strand
AAGGGGAAAGCGTTCCAGACGGCCAGCGATTCCAAGGCTTCGATGCGCAAAGACTCCGGTGCCGTGGACCGTTGGGCGTAAGCGCTGAGGCGGCGTCCGGCGGCGAGGGTGCCGATGCGGAGGTTGGCGCTGAGGGCGCGGCGCACGAGGGCTTCATCGGGGTTGTCTCCCAGAGATTCCAGGCATTCGGCGAGTGCTGGCAACGCAGCCGGAACGGACTCGTCATCGTGGATGGCAATGGCCGCCTCGCGGCGCACCCGGGGATGCGGGTCATTCAAGAAGTCGGCCAAGAGCGGGGACGCCAGGCGCCTCAGGGCCACGACCGCTCCGATGCGGACTGCCACGGATTGGTGCTGACGCAGTGGGGCCAATAGGTCCGGGCGTTGAAGTCCTGACAAACCCAAGGTCGCGGCGTGCCTCAGGAAGGGGTCTTGGTCCGCGTTGTCTTCCAACAGCGAAACCAGGGGTCCCAACGCGGAGGCATTCCTGATCTTTCCCAGTGCCAGCGCTGCCTGGAACCGGACGCGGGCGTTCTCATCGCGCAGGCGTGGGATGAGGGCGGCTTCTGCACCCGGGATGCGCAAATCTCCCGCCACCTTGGCTGCTTGGGCTCGCACGCGGGCGTCCGGATCGGCCAAGGGCAGTTGCCGGGCTTTCAGCGGAGTGCGCATCGGTCCTAGTCCCCAAAGCGCGTGGATGCGGGCCAGGGTTGGGGCATGCTGGTCGTTGGCGGTCGTCAGCAGGGGAGTTGGGTTTCCGCGGCGGACCCATTCGAATTGGGCCCGCAGGCGGATGCGCTGGTCGGCATGGCCCAACAACCGGGTCAACGACTCCGCTGTGTGTTTTTTCAATCCGTCTCGAAGCAGTCCTTGAACCTCACGTCGCAGCGGGGATCCGCTGGCTTTCGGGTCGTCCAACACCCAGATGGCTCCTTTTCCGTCGGGGTTCCACATGCCATCCCAATCACCGACGAACAGCGATCCATCCGGGCTGAATGACAGACAGCTGGCCATCATGCCGGTCAAAACAGTCCGTTCATCGATCATCTCAAAACCCGCCCCGCGCGGGCGTGCTCGGAAGGTGGTCACTTTCTTCACCGGGAATTGGATGAGAAAGAAATGATCCCGATAGGCTTCGCTCAAGGCAGTGCCGGGATTGTGGACCAAGCTTCCGGGGCCGACCGAATAATTCGTCAGGGGCGGGGTGATGTAGGCGGGTTGGTCCGGATGCGTCGGAACCCACAGATGCTCGTCCATCCAAGGGTTGTAGTCGGGTTGTCGGGTGATGGTATTCCAACCCGGGTCGCGAAATTGCCAATTCAGTCGCCAACCGGAATCGCTGCCCTCGGCGATGTGGACGAACCTTTCCCGCTCATCCCGCAGGTCGCCATCGTTGTCCACGGCGAAGAAGTTGCCGTCGTCGTCGAAGGCGATTTCCTGAGGATTGCGCAGGCCGGTGGCATAGACCTCCAGATCCGATCCGTCGGTGTTCATCCGCAGGACGCCGCCTGTGTTCGGGTGCCGAAGGACTCGGCCTTCGCGATTGGTGACCGAGAACCCGTTGTCGCCGCAGGTGAAGTAGAGTTTCCCGTCGGGCCCCATGATGAGTCCGTGCAAGTCGTGGCCATCGAAGGCGGCGTGGACTCCGAACCCGCGGAATTCCGTCTGCTGGGTGTCCGCGATGCCGTTGTGATCGGTGTCGCGAAACCGCTTCAGTTCCGGATAGCCCGTGACCCACACCGAGTCGTTCCAGGGCAGCACTCCGGCGACGACTCCGGAGATCTCCTCATTGAAACCCTCGGTGAAGAGTTGCGAGCGGTCGGCATGCCCGTTGTTCTGCGTGTCATCCAGTCGGCGGATGCGTTCCTTCACCGGTTCCAAATCGTGCCAGTCGTGCACCCCGTCCCCATTGAGATCGCGGAGCCACGGAGCATTTTCCTGACTCCGTTCCGGAGCCATCCATCGGCGGAAGGCGTTGCGGAGGTCTCCAACGGATTGGTTGGCCAGGTCTTCCACCAACCATTCCCGGTGGCCACGGATGTCGATGTCCACCGTGCCGCGTCGCGCCGTTTCGGCGACATACAGCACGCCCTGATCGTCGAAACTCAGAGCGACCGGATCCATCACCATCGGTTCGCGAGCCCACAGGGAAAGCTTCAATCCCTCCGCGGGCACGGCCTTGGAAGCGGAATCGGCGGCCCAGGCCGAACTGGTTGTCAGGATCGCAGCCAGCGCGAGGTAGAGCCAATGTGAGGTGGACAAGATCTTATGGAACGGGAGTTGGCGCATGTTGGAGTCGCGTCAGAGCACCGGCCGGCAGCGGATGATCAAATCTCCCTTTGAGACGGGCGATGGATGGGCCCTTCCTTTCAACTGGGAACAACAAACCGGATGCATGGCGTAAGCGCATCCGACTCGACACGTTCTGGCAACGACTGTGTCTTCACGACTGGGGCTCGACTGTGTTCACCCCACCTGTTGCCTCAAAACGTGGGACACCCTGTGGGAATGGCTTGGTGGTGGGGGATGGGGTCGTTGACTCAAAAAAGGGGTGTTTGAGAAGTCCACAGGTCGCCCGCCCGAGCCCGTCGAGTTGTATTTGCTTTGGAACAAGCCCGGTCACTTCGAGGGCGTGGGGTATCGCGTGGATAAAGTCTCCCGCGTCTACCGTGCCCGCGCTCAGCGCTTCCACAACTTGTATCAGACGATGGGTGGCGGCCCGGTGATGCTGCCTGCCTTGACCGATGAAGCGGTCCCCAATCGCTGATCTCTGACCCAGCGACGTTTTGGAATCTCCAACGGTGGATTCTGTGCACCCCGAACCGAGCGGTGCTGATTTGCAGAAGTGAACCCGTACCCTTCAGTACAGGTTGTTCAAAAAAGACTACCCATTCTTCGAAGGTTTCAAGAACTTCAGGTCAACCCGTATTCAAAACGGGGGTGTTTGCTGGAGTTTTGGTGGCAATAAACCCGATAAAACCAACATGTGGTTAGAGCTGCTACTGATATTGTTTGGGGGCGTTATTATAGCAATCATTGCTCACCATCGCGGTCGCAATGTTTATGGCTGGTTCTTCTTGGGTGTTTTTTTCTTTTGCCTCGCCTTCATTCTGATCCTGGTTTTGCCTGATTTGAGGGAGCAAAACCAACGAGAGCAGCGGCTTCTGGATGAAAATCGCCGCCTCAAGGAGCAGGTGCGGAAGGATCGGATGATTGCCGATCAACGGGATCTGCAGGTGCGGCAGCGCTTGGATGCTCATGACAACGCCCTCTCGATGGACACCAGCAACGCGGTGTCCAACGTGCAGCCAAGAGAGTTGGCCGCGGAGCAACCTCGACCGGAGCCCTTGGATCCGGGGGCCTGTCAGTGGTGGTATTTCGAGGAGGAAATGCGTCACGGACCTCGCAGTTTAACCCAGTTGCGGACGCTGTGGCAGCAGGGCGTGATCCATCGCTCGACACGAGTCTGGACAATGGGTATGCCCGATTGGGCCACGATCGAAGTCCTTCCCCATTTGCTGGAGGCTTTGGGTGACTGATTCGGAACCGTTTTCGATGGGGCCGAAGGGTTCGAGCCCCGACGATTCATCCGGCACGCTCGCGCCCGCGCCGCGATTCGGTCGGATGGACGGCATCGTCGACGGACGTGTCGGTGATGTGGATGCCGCTCGGGCTGCGGTGCGGAAAGCCAATGAATCCGGGTATGCCCGGTTGAGCCTGGAGGTGGATGGCGGACGGTTCTCGATCCTGCCCGATGCTGCCCGGATTCCAGCGGGGCAGATAACCGACGCTCGGCGAGCGGCCTTCTTTGAGGGGCTGTGTGATTTTGTGGCCGCCTGCGACGGCCCCCCTGAATCCACGCTGCGATGCACCGAGGTGTTCGATCTTGTTGTTCGTGAGACGCTATTCCTGACGGATTCGGGCGAACGAAGCCTCCGCGCGTGGACACGAGAGCGTCCGGTGACCGAGCAGGATCATTCTTGGAACGCTGACGATCGGGTGATTCGCACGGCCTTGCCCAAGAGGTTGAGGGTGATTCTGGCCGCGCTCTTCATCGTGGCCACCGGACTGCTGGCTTGGACCGGCGGATGGATCGACCGCGCGTTCTCGGCGGATGCAGCGCATGTTCGTACCGACACGGCGGTGTTTGGTGACCTGTTGTCCATCGATGTGAATGGCTCTTGGGGCGACTATGTCGTGAGTCTTCGCCGCGGCCGTTCCTATCCGTTGACCCTGGATGACATGGAGCGCCTGCGACAAACCGCCGGCGAACCGGCGCGGAGGGTGGCTGTCGACGCTGTCGCCGGCGGTGATGCCATCTGGCTTCGCTTGGAAGACAAGGACGGTCGCGGACTGGCCGCTTCGCGGATCGACCTTCGTTCGTTGGTGGAATCCAAGTCCGCCGCACTGAGAACCCTGCTTCCGGGCCGTCGTGATGCCGCAAGGATTCGCCTCGCACTTTCAGCGGGCGAAGTGACTCGGTGATTTTCGCTGAATTTGGCGTTGGGTTTGTATGGCTGCCTACACCCGCTCCAGCTTGATCGGGTAGGTGCGGCCGGAGGCGAATTGAGCCACGTATAAGCTGCCTTCTGTGTCGACGGCCAGGTCGTGCGGGTGCTGGAAGAGTTCCTCGCGATGGGCCATCGGGCGGAGTTTGCCGTCGGAGTCATATTCCGGGGCGGTGCCGCCCACGTTGGATACCACGCGCAGTGAGGCATCCAAGACGGAGACGAAGCCGCGGCAGTTGCGGTCCTTGGGCCAATTATCGCCGAGGTGCGCCACGAAATAGTGATCGCCCACGCGACGGATTTGCCGGGGATTGCCGCCAGGTAAGGAGATGGTTCCCAAGGCACGGCCGTCGGTGCTCATGCGCAACAGGTGTTGTTGGTCGCTCATGGCGATGAGCAAGGTCGGTTCGCCCGAACGCGGGGCCTCGATCATTCCGCCATGGGGCCCCCAGTGGACGATGCCGCCTTCGGCTCCCCCAAAGACCTTTTTGAACTCCCCGTCGGCCCCGTAGTGGAGAATGTAATCGCGACCGTAGCCATCGAGGACGAAGAACTCGCCGTTGGGCAGGTGCAAGGTCCAGGACGGACGGTATTCGTCGGGCTTGGGATACTTGCCGGTATTCTGCGGCAGCGACCATTCCTGAAGGATCTTGCCGTCCGGAGTGGCCTTGATGACCTGATGCCGCTGGAGGTCGGTCAGGTAGAGCACCTCCCGTCCGGCCTCGGTCACCAGCGACAGGCCATGGGCTCCGGGAAATTGCGTGCCCCATTTGTGGACCAACCGCCCTTTTCGGTCGTACACGATGACGTTGTTCTTCGTCTCATTGGTGAAGAGGATGATGTGACCTTCCCGATCCACGACCAGTCCGTGGCAGTCATTGACTGGCGTCTCCGCACCTAGATCACCCCAACCCGGGACCACGCGGTAGCGGAAACGCCCGTGCCCGAGAACGGGGGCCTCAGCAGCCAAAATGTTTGGAAACCCGAAGGATGCGATCGAGGCGAGCGAAGTGCCGGTGGCTGCGCTCAATCCGGACCGGAGAAAGGAACGTCGGGAGTGTCGGATCATGGATGGGGTGCGGAGTGGAATGGCGGGCTGAGGAGTGTCGCTGAACTCGTGGGCTGAAATGTTTTTTGAAATCGTAGGTTCACCAGAGAAACCGTCCGGCTTCAGCGCTTTCCGACACGTGTCGGGTTGCCTCGGGTCTTGAAGGTGACGCTGACTTTCGGGGGCGTGTCGCCCTGGAATTCGCAATCGAAGGAAATCTGATTGGTGCCGGCCTGAACCATGGGCAGCGCTGTCTTCAATGGGAACGATTGCACCGGACTGCCCTTGGCATCGTAGAGGCGCACGATGGCGTCGCTTTCGATGAGGAGGGACTGGCCGGCTTGGATTTCTGTGGGGATTTGCAGAGTGGCCGAGCGGTTGATCTCCAGGATGGGGTTGCGAATGGACCCGCCGCCACCGGCCACCCGCAGCTTGATTTGGACGGTTTGGCGCGCGTCCGGGTTGGTCACGTCCCACTGGACCGAGGTTGGCTCACCGGGTTGCCTCGTGACTAACTCATGATGGAAATCGGCTGAGTCGTGGAAGGGGAACAAATCCCAGCCGCCTCCGGAGACGGTTTGCAAATGGAACTCCCGCTTGGGATTGCGCAGTGCCTCGCGTTGTTCAGGCGTGAACACGCCCGCTCGCCGGGCTTTTTCCCATTCCCGCAACGCGTCGAGGATTGGGGCTCGTTCCGGGTTCTTGCGCAGGGCGTCGAGGGAGGTGGCCAGCGCGAACCCCGAATCAAAGCCGGCGGAACGGGCCAGCATCCACTCCATGTCCGACAGGCAGGTGGAAGTCCGCAACAAGTACCAGCCGAGCATCTTGGGGATGAAGTTGCGCTCGCAGAAGGCCTGATTGTTGATGCGGTACTCCTGCATGCTGTCGCGGAAACCGCCGTACCAAGGTTCACCCCAATTGCAGTAGCTGTTGATGTGCCAGTAGAAGTGCGACAGCGGCGGGCTGGTGCCGTTGATCACGGTGTGATCGAGGTGGTCGTAGAATTCCTTGGCGAAGACTTCATTGCCATAGGTGCCCTCGCCGGGGGCCAAGCAGCCTTCATGGCCGTCGAAGTCCATGTGGCTCAAGCCCGAGGCGTTGAAGACCCGCGCCAGGTTCCGGGCGATCTCCCGCTGAAGCTCGAGGTTCGGGAAGAACACCTTGTAGGCGTGGTCCATGAGCTTGCCGGCGGCGGATCCCCGTGGGTGCTCGCTGGCCGTGGTGCCATAGGCGCCGCGCTGGCAATCCAAGAGCTTCCAAGGGGCGTTCGTGGACACGGATCGATACCGGACCAATTCCTTGCCGATGACCACTGTTTGCAATTCGTTGCCCAGGCGGTTGGTGAAGTATTCAGGCGAGGCCACCGGGATCGTAGAGGTCGCGGCATCGATCGCTTCGGTCAGGGTGCTTTCGCCGGTCTTGGCCAAGCGCGCGTCGGGCTCCGGAGTGATGTAAGGATCTTGAGTCTGGATGAAGTTCGACAGCGTGTGGGCACCCAGGCGGATGCCCGAGGCCTTGGCTTTGTCCGCACAGGCCTTGAGTCCGGCCATGCCACCGGGAAAGAACTTGGGATTAGGTTCGAAGTGGCCCCAGCTCTTGAAGGCGTTCTCATGGTACAAGCTCATGAGATTGGCCTGCTTCACGTAGCCCA
>CAMATE010000181.1 GCA_945861075.1 Akkermansia muciniphila | reverse complement strand
TCGCGCACGATCCAACGCCAGCGCAGGCCCGACTCCGGGTGGTTGAGGTCCACTGCGTCGTGGGTGAAGCACTCGCCCGAGACCGATGCCCTGCGGCGCACGGCCTTGGGGTCGAGCAGGTTGATGCCCGGCAGGCCGGCGGGTGGTTTCACGCCAGCGGCCCGCAAGAGCGTTGGCATCAGGTCGAGGCTCGACACGGCGTGGGTTTCATCGCGCTGGGGTTTCACGCGACCCGGCCAGCCGACCAAGATGGGGGTACGCAGTCCGCCGTCGTAAGGGCTTTGTTTGGATCGGGGTGCAAAGCGACCCGTCTCTGGATCGGTGATCCAGCCATTGTCAGTGACAAAGACCACGATGGTGTTCTCAGCCGAGCCCCGCTTCTCCAGGAATTCGAGGAGTTGGCCGCAGGTGTCATCAAACCACTCGACCATGCCCCGGTATTTGGCGATCGGTAGCGACGGCGCCGTCCCGCGGTGACGGGCCAAAAAGCGTTCCGGGGGCGTGTGCGGGTCGTGCGGCATCATGGGCGCATACCAGACGAGCCAGGGTCGATCTTGCTGCTCGGCCATCTCCACGAAGTCCTCAATGGGTTTCAAGGTGACCCGTCCGATTTCCAACCCGGCATCGCCATGTCGGTCGCCGCGGGTCATTCCATGCGTGAATCCGCCTCGCGAGTAGTGGTTCTGCCACCACTTGCCACTCTGGAAGCTCAGGTAGCCCTGGTCGCGAAGCAGTCGGGGCAGGGTGGGGGTTTGTTCCAGGAACGACGACAGCCGTTCACGACCGGTGCGGTAGGCGTCGCTCCGGTAGAACTCGGCCGAAGGCAGGCCAGGCGGCCGGGGAGGATCGTTGCAAACGACGCCGTGCTGGTGGGGGTATCGGCCTGTGATCAGCGAGGCGAGGCTGGGGCAACACAGGCTCGACGGCACGTAGCCGCGCGTAAAACAGAGCGAACGGGCCGCCAGACGGTCGAGGTGGGGTGTACGGATCGAAGGGTGACCCATGAAGCCGTGGTCCGTCCAAGCCTGGTCGTCGGAGACGATGAGCAGGATGTTGGGCCGCTTTGGAGCCGGAGAAGCCCAGGCCTCGGAGCATGTCGACAGGAGCCAACTGAAGAGGAGTAAAGCCGAGGTCGTGGCCCGGAGGTGACGCCGAAATGAACTCAACTCAGTGCTGCGTCGTTGAGTCCGATCATTGGGGCGCTCTGTGCATCGGGGACACGCGGCGAGGGGCATGAACGGAGATTGCCTTGGACCCCGGGACTCAGCCAGTGGGAATGGCTCAGGTGGCCGCATCGTTCGGCTGCGCCCGGACGTGGATCGATGTCAGCGCCCGCAGAGGCAGGTGATCACCGGTTCCGGGGCGACCGTGATGCTGACCCGCGACAACGTTGGGTCGATGCCCGCGAGGAACTCGTCGGCGAGGCCTCGTGAAGCAGGCATGAGGCACCGCTCATGGCGATGGATCGTGCTCCCGGCAGGAATCTTGCGGAGCGCGGCTTCAAATTCGGCGAGTGAACCACACTGGATGATGCGCCGCTGTGAGCGGAACCCCACGGAAACCGAAGCAATAGGGTGTTCGTCATCCCCGGCATTCATCACCAGGAACCCGTAATCGGTGGTCAGCGCAATGGGCACGCGGTGGAAGCCGTTGTCCACCGCCGCCAAAACGAGCACGGCCGATGGGTCTGCCGCTGCCGGGGTCCCCGGGCTTTGGGAAACTGCCGCCTCAGTGCCACTGGATGGGCCGCAACCCGCGATCAGGAGGCTGAGGAAGACCGCTATCAGGTCGACCCAGATGCTGCCACGGCGAGCACCTCGGTGGATCCTACTCAATAGCGGGAAGGTCATGGACGTTGCGGGATTGAGGTTGGGGAACACGGTCTCCGCAGGGAATGCAAAAACCTCGGGGCTGAACGCTGGGCGGGGTGCCGCGGGATCGGTCCTGCGCCAGCAGGGAGGCTCGGGGGATGGGTTGAGCGAGGATGGGCATTTCCAATGCAGGCCTTCGATGGTAGTCTTTCAGGGTGTCCACTGTCTTTCCATCGATGGGTTGCTGGCTGAGCACCGTCCTTGCCCTCGGAGGACTCATTCTGGGGTCCGGCCGGATGGTGGCTTCGGGGCCGGATTTCACCCGTTCGGTGCGTCCCATTCTGGCGGCCAAATGCTACTCCTGCCATGGCCCAGACGCCGAGGCCCGCAAGGCGGGGTTGCGATTGGATACGGTGGAGGGTGCGACCGTTCTACTGAAATCGGGTGGCGTGGCCATTGTACCCGGCAAGCCCTCTTCTAGCCCGCTGCTGGCTCGGGTGGTGCATTCCGATCCCGACGAACGCATGCCGCCCAAGGGGGAGCCGTTGACTCCGGATGAGGTGCGGACTTTGGAACAGTGGATCGCTGCCGGTGCTGGCTACGCTGAGCCTTGGGCGTTCCGCGCGCTCCAAGACCCAGCCCTGCCTTCCGTTCGTGACGGGAAGTGGTGTTGGGGTGGGATCGACGCCTTCGTGCTCGCCAATCGGGAGGCAGCGCGCCTGCCGGCTCCGGCGCGGGACATCGATTCGGCGGCGCTGCTCCGGCGCTTGTCGTACGACTTGCGTGGATTGCCCCCCACATCCGACGAAGTGCGTGCCTTCGCCACGGATCACTCTCCCGAAGAGTACGCGCGATGGGTGGACCGGTATCTGGCCGATCCGGCCTTCGGTGAACGCTGGGGGCGTCACTGGCTCGACCTCGCCCGCTTCGCCGAGACCATGGCCCATGAATTCGATTTCGAAATCCCCTATGCTTGGCGTTATCGGGATTACGTGGTCGATGCCTTCAATTCCGATTTGCCGCTGGCCCGATTCGTCGCCGAACAGGTGGCTGGCGATTTGGTGCCACCGCGGCCCGGTCTGGGGCTGCCCAATGCGGCACCGGTCGGGACCGCCTGGTGGTTCCTAGGGCCTTCAACCCACGCGCCGGTGGACGTCCGCCAAGATGAAGCCGATCGATTGGCCGGGGCGGTGGATGTGGCGGGCCGGAGTCTCTTCGGGCTGTCCATCGCCTGTGCCCGTTGTCACGACCACAAGTTTGATCCCATCCCCACTCGCGATTTCTACGCGCTGTCCGGTGTGGCCCGGAACACGCGGCGCATCGAAGGGTTTCTGGATGCCGATGCCCGGACGCCTGAGCGTGCCTTTGCGGCTAAGGAGTCCTTAGAGAACGCGACCCGAATCTCTGGCGTCTCGGGGGTGACTCGCGCTACGAAGCCCACGAATGTCACGGTGTTGGATGATATGGCTCGAGGCGGTGCGGGGTGGTCCCGCAGTGGGCACGCATTCGACGCCTCGGGTTCCTTGCTGGCCCTCGACGCTGCCGGAGGGTTGAGGGTCGCTGAGACCGGCACTCTTGATAGCGCCCGCTTGGCCTTGCCGTTGGCTGGCAGTGCGCGTTCGGCCGATTTCACGATTCAAAAGCGCTACTTCCATCTTCGCGTGCGCGGTAGTGATGCGGCCGTGCGCGCCGTGGTCGACAACTACTGGCTCGACAAGCACGTTGGCCTGCTCTTCGAAGGATTTCGCCGCCGACTAGGGCGCGTCGAAGGGGTCGAAGCTCAGAAAGATCCGCGTGAAATTGCCTGGCGGATCGAGACCTTCGACTTCTCCCGCTATCAGGGTGAGCGGGTTCATTTCGAAGTTCAGGATGACGGCCCCGGTTGGATCGAGGTCGATGCGGTTTTGACCAGTGATGCCCCGGCACCATCAACGCCCGAGCAGTGGGATGCCGATGGGTTGGCGACTGGCCTGAATGCCGACGCGCCAGGCTTGGCCGAGGTTCGCCGGCGTGCGGTCGAGGCCCGCGACGCCTTGCTGGCCTGCGCTCCGCCCATTCGAGCCTTGGTGGCCGACGAGGGAGGCCCGTTGGATGAGCCCATCCATGTCCGCGGTGCGGCCCATCGCCATGGAGAAACCGCTCCGCTGGCGCGGCTCTCCTTGTTGGGAAAATCGGCCAAAGACCCGGTGGCGGGCAGCGGTCGTCGGGATTTGGTTGCAGCCATCACCGATCCACGCCGCCCATTCCTCTGGCGAACCACCGCCAACCGCATTTGGCTCAAGCTGTTCGGGCGCGGGATTGTTGAAACGCCGGATGATTTTGGGCAACTCGGCGGCACACCGTGGAGCCCGGAATTGCTCGATCATCTGGCCTCCAAACTCGCGCGAGGTCAGACCGTCAAACAACTCATTCGCGAGGTGGCCCTTTCACATGCCTATCAGGCCTTGGCTGATCCCGGAGAGGCTTCAGCCGATGTCTGGTCGCCGTTGCCGGTGCGTCGTCTGGATGCCGAAGAAATTCGAGACGCGATGCTGGCGGCTTCTGGTGCCCTTGATCGCAAGGCGGGGGGAGCCAGTATTCCGGCCCGTTTGACGGAGCACATGCAAGGGCGGGGCAGGCCGGGGAAATCGGGTCCCATGGATGGGGCGGGTCGCCGCAGTGTGTACCTCGAGACGCGGCGCAATTTCCTCGATCCGTTCATGCAGGCCTTTGATCAACCAGCTCCGGCTACTACGTGCGGACGACGGCATGCTTCCAATGTTCCCGCGCAGGCCTTGGCTCTGATGAATAGTGAGTTGGTTCATCTGATGGCCGATCGGTGGGCGCAGACGCTCATTCCCGACGGGAGTACCTTCGTGGAGCCATCGAAGGAAATGGATCGAGTCAGGATCGAGACGCTCTGGCTTTCGGCTTTCTCTCGGTGGCCGCGGCCAGATGAGGTCCGCATGGCCTTGGAGTTTCTGGATTCGGAGCGGTCCGCCTTTTCGAAACCCTCAGCCCGAGATCGGGAGCGGGCCGCTTATGCGGCGTTGAACCACGCACTCTTCGCCTCCAAAGAATTCGTTTTCCTCCGATGAACACCCCTCCCACACACCATTGCGGCCGGTTTCAGTCCGCTCCCATGAGTCGCCGCGACATGCTGGCGGCCTCGGGCAGTGGGTTGGGTTTGTTGGCGTTGTCCGGGCTTTTCGGATCAACAAGATCGGCCTTTGCGGCTGCCGGCGGGTCGTCACGGGACTCACGGGTTTTGGCTTCAACCCATTCCCGGGCGCGGGCGCGCAGCGTGATCTTCCTTTATCAGGACGGAGGGCCGTCGCAAATGGACACCTTCGATCCGAAGCCGCGTCTGGCCGATTACCATGGCAAGCCGTTTCCGATGGCGATGGCGCCCACGCAGTTCAACAACAACGGCAACACGCTGGCTTCGCCTTGGAAGTTCAGCCAACACGGGCAGTCGGGCATTCCCATTTCGGAGCTCTTTCCGAACCTCGGGCGGGTGGCCGACGAATTGTGCGTGGTCCGCTCGATGACGAGTGAGTTCAGCGAGCACACCAATGCCAATTACTTCCTGCACACGGGCTCTGGCATTCCCGGTCGGCCGTCCATGGGGGCTTGGATGTCCTACGGCCTGGGGAGTGAGAACGACAACTTGCCGGGCTTTGTCGTGGTGGAAGGCGGGCTCGTGCCCCCGGGAGGGTTGGACTGTTTTTCCGCCGGATTCCTTCCGGCGCGTCATCAGGGATCCATCTTGCGTCCACGCGGTGAGGCCATCGCCGATGCCACACCGCGGGATCCTGAGGCGGTTCAACGACGTAAACGGCAACTCATCGGGCAATTGGATTCGGCCTTCGCCCACGAGACCGGAGCCGAGGCCATCGACAGCGCGATCGCCAATCACGAACTGGCCTATCGGATGCAGGCCGCGGTTCCTGAACTGGCGGAGCTAGACGGAGAGAGTGCGGATACCAAGGCGCTCTATGGTTTCGACAGCCCGTTCGAGCCGACCCGGATTTATGCCCGTGAATGCTGTCTGGCCCGGCGTTTGGTGGAGCGGGGTGTGAGGTTCATTGAAGTCACTTGCCCTCGGACCATTGGTGACCGCTGGGATCAGCACGGCGACCTGAAGGCCGGTCACGAAGCCAACGCCCGTGCGGTCGATCAACCCATCACGGCGCTGATCCTGGATCTTAAGCGGCGCGGCCTGCTGGATTCGACGCTGCTCGTGTGGTCCGGAGAATTTGGGCGGACTCCTTTTGCCCAGGGATCCAACGGTCGTGACCACAATCCGTTCGGGTTCTCGGTGTGGATGGCCGGCGGCGGGATTCGCGGTGGCAGCATCATCGGCGCCACGGACGAGTTCGGTTACCGGTCGGTGGACAAGATTTGTCGGGTGCATGACTTGCACGCCACGGTGTTGCATCAAATGGGCGTGGATCACCGGCGACTGACCTTCCGCTCGGGCGGGCGAGATCATCGCCTTACCGACGTCCATGGGGAGCTCATCGAGGGCGCGATTGGTTGAATTTTTCGGCCGGGCGCTCACTGAGCCCACGCCCGCACCGTTTGCCAGGCGATGGATTGCAGGAAGGCCCCTTCATCCGCCGACACCCCGTCGGGTCGGTAGGGCAGACCTTCCGGAGAAACGCCAAAGAGGGTCGCGTAATGGACACAGGCGGCCAAATAGGTTCCGTGCAAGGTCTCGTGCTCCCGATCCTTGCCCAGCATGGCGAGTTGAGGCCGGGCTTCCAGCGAACGCCGGAAGGCCCATCCCACGGGAGCCACCGGAATATTCAGTTCTGCTCCAAGGCTTCGATGGGCGTCGGCGATTTGCTCGAGCGAGATCCAGCTGAGGCGTTCGTAGGGCCAAGCCATGAAGAGCACCGAGCGTCCGCCATGGGATCGAATCTCTTGATCGAAGCGCCGGACGTATTCTTGGAAGGGGGCAATGCTGTGTTCGGTGAGTTCCGGGAGGTCGTCCTGTAGGATGACTTGATCGTAGTGTCCTTGCTGGATGCGTTCGTGCACTGCGGGCAATCCGTGGAGGATGCGCAGCGTGGCACCGCCTTGCGTGGCTCGATCGGCTACGAGGATGCGGGGAGGGGTTGCGGATGCGGCTAGCAGACGGACGTGGTTCTCCAGGCCGCCATTGTAATAGGTGAGGCTGTTGCCCACGAAGAGAAGTCGCATGGGAGGCGTCGGGGTGGATGAAATCGTCGAAGGGCCCGCGGATCGACAAGCAGTCAGGAGCAGCGGCACGAGCCAAATCCAACCAGTCCATCGAAGAGGCATGGGCCGACGCTAGGCTTTCGTGTCGAAGCGGTGCAAGGTCGCCCCGTGAGTCGGTCTGCAGCCATGCCGACGCAGGAATACAAACCATGGTCAGCATCAAGCTCGCTCAAGAGGT
>CAMATE010000180.1 GCA_945861075.1 Akkermansia muciniphila | reverse complement strand
CACCGATATTTGGTCGCGAACCGGAGCCAGAGGCTGGAGAATCCGGGGCAACTCGAAGGACGAACCGGTTTCTTCGGGGGTCCAGTGCTTCATGAGGGCCCCGTTCGGGATGTACACGAAGGCCATTCTCAACGGGGGCTTGCCCGCCGAAGCCGCAGCACCTGCCGCGGCCCCCAATGCGCGAACAGCCGGAGCCGATGCCAGAAACGGAAGCGCGACCGCGGTACCCAATCCTCGGAGAAAGGTCCGTCTTGGCTGATGTTCGAAAAGGCTCATAGCAATAGGGCTTTGGACGGCTGAACTTGGGTGCGAATTTAACCCTGTTCGCATTGAACTCAAGGTTTCCAAGCAGACTAAGTCGGAGTTTTCGAGTTCCCCTGAATTATCGAGGTCCAAACTTTGGCGTCTGGCCCGTAATTCGTTAGACTTCCCCCATGCGGAGCCGCCTGTTGCCACTAACCTGCCTGTGGGTGGGTTTGGTTCTCACCGGCCAAACCCATCCGGCCGCGCCGTCGGCGGCCCCTCTTCCGGTTCCTAAAACCAACACTGCCACAAACTCTGCCCTTCCCCCGTCCACCGCAGCCGCACGGAAAGGACTGCAGTGGAATGCCGCGACCGATCGGTACGCAGCTTCAATTCCGGGATGGCCCCTCCAACGGGTGTTGGCGCGCCTGAGCGCTCAAACCGGTTGGCGGGTTTGGATTGAAGACGGCATCGAAACCCAAGCCCGCCCTCAAATCCGGGCCCAGTTCCGAAACCTGCCCGCCCGGGAGGCCTTGCCGCGGATCTTGGGTGGGTTGAATTATTCTCTGACCACGGCCAGCAACGGTCGTCGTGAACTCAAGGTGTTCGCCACCCATGCCCGTTCCAGCACCCGCGAAATCATCGCCGACGCAGGCGACGGAGTGATCGCCAACGAATTGATCATCCGCTCCAAATCCGGCTCCCCCATCGATCTTAAGCACTTGGCCGGTCTGGAGGGTGCCCGTCTGGTGGGAACCAACGGAATGGCCGGGGCCTACCAGGTTCGCTTTGATTCAGAGAAACAAGCCGAGGACGCCAAGCAGAAGCTGGCCAAGGAGTCGGAAGACCTCGCGATCGAAAACAACCAACAATTCGAAGCCCCAGATGCGCCTGTCGCGGTCTCTGGCATGACCGCCCCTCCCCTGCGGTTGACGGCCACAGTACGCCCCGATGGGAACCGGCGGGTGATCGCCCTCATTGACTCCGCACCGCAACCGCTGGCTCCGGCTTTCCAGTCCTTCCTGCTGCCCACCGTGGATGTGGTTTCGGGGGGGCCGGCCTCGGGCGGCCCATCGCACGGCACTTCCATGGCCGAGGCGATGGTTCGCGGCTTGAGCGCTGGATCCACCGAAACCAGCACCCGGATCCAGCCTTACAATGTTTATGGCGCCAGCGAGTCTGCGTCGACGTGGGACGTGGCCCGCGGGATCACACAAGCGGCCCAAGACGGTTCCACCATCATCAACCTATCGCTCGGCAGCGCCCAAGACAGCCCCTACCTCCGGGATATCATCCAGCAGGTCACCGGTCATGGGGCATTGGTCATCGCCGCGGCGGGCAACAACGGCAGCATGGATCCCTTCTACCCGGCTGCCTATGAGGCAACACTTGCGGTCACCGCCACGGGACGCGCTGGTCAACTGACGCCCTACGCCAACCGCGGAGGCTTCGTCGATCTGGGGGTGCCGGGTTCGACGGTGGTCCAGATGGATGGGCAGTCGTGGGTGGTTCAGGGCACATCGGTCTCGGCAGCCTACGCCTCAGGCTTGGCAGGAGCCTTGGCTCAAAACCCGCAGACGCCGCTCGCTCCCGTTCGTTCCAAGCTGATCGAAACCTTCCCGATTCAACTGCCCAAGGGCCCTTGAACCTCGGGCCCTTGAATCCGAGGCTGCCACAAAGCGCTGGATACGGATCTCACCCGGCAAGGACGCAGTCCTCAGATCACGGCAATGGTCGCACTCGGTAAACACGACCCGATCCAACGATGGGATCGAACAGCACGGTCCCGCCCAACTGGCTCATCATCTCGACCTGAACCGAGAACGGACCTGGCATGGCAGCCGCCGACTCGATCGCATAACGGCGCCCGCTCAGCCCATTGAAGGACAGCCTCAGGGAGTCCGAGACGAGAGTGGGTGAGTCCCACACCACCGGACCGGCCACAGACACCGTCGCGCCGTCGCTGTCCACGAATCCACCCGGGTTGGTGATCCGCACCCGGTACTCTCCGGCCGCAGTCGCGGTGACATTCGTCACCACCAACGTCGGTCCCGGGGGGCCAGCACTCCCGACCGCCACACCATCCCGCGTCCAAGCATAGGTCAGGTCGGAGCCTGTCGCAGAAACACCCACCGAGAACCCTTCGCCCGCATGCAGTGCCCGGCCGACCGGTTGCGTGGTGATCACCGGCTTCGCTACCGCCGCCTGCACGGTGAGGGTCGCCCAGTCGCTGAAGACGGTCGCCAAACCGTTGATCAACCTGAGGCGATACCGGCCGGAGTCCGCCGCTTGGGCGCTGGGCAAGGTCAGGGTCGCGTTGGTGGCGTTCTTGACTTCCAAATCCTCCTTAAACCAACGCAGCGCCACGGGTTGATCCCCTGAATAGGCAACCGTCAGACTCGCCGATTGGCCCGAGGCCACGGTGAGGCTGGCCGGCTGGGACGTGACCACGGGCGGATTGGCACCGACCACTGTGAGCGCCACGTTGAGATCAGCCCAATTGCCCCCCAAGCTGGTGGTCTCCCAACCGCGGATCCTCAGGGTGAACGGCCCACTGGCGGTGGGGGTTCCCGTAAGCGTTCCACGCGTGGAGAGGGTTGTGCCCGGCGGCAATCCAGAGACGGCGGAATAGGATCTGGCCGTTCCGTGGGAAGAACTGGTGATCGAAAATGTCACCGACGTGCGAACGCCATTGGTGGCTCGAACGGTTGCAGGCACTACCCCGGTGGCCCCCGACAGTCCATGCATGCTGCCCGCAACGGCGGCAGCACCGAAGACCCATCGAAGGATGAAGAGCGTAGGAGCGGCGACCACACCATGGGCTGTCTGGGCCACCCGCACCAGCGGTGCCAATTGAAGGAAGGCAGCCAACACATGGGAATGAATCAAGATGCGTTTCATAGAGATCTATCCAAGCCAACGAACATTTCTGAATCGTCCAATCGTCCAATCGCAGACCAGGAATTAGTTGCAACCGCAACCACCCCCGCCAACCCCGCGTCCGCCAGCTGCTGCCTCACGGCTGAACCACATATGTTCGGCTAGCAACAACCCTGCCGGATCCCGGTCTCCGCGCATCGTCGCATCCGATAACGTGCGACGCTGCCACGGCTCAACGGTGGAACAACCTGTTCCCAAGGCAATGATCACCGCCAAGACTGCCAACGCCATCCCACCCATACGGGAAGAACAGGCTGGTTGAAGGGGGAGTGAGTTTTTCGAGTTCATGTCGATCCTGTTGATGAAGTTCAGGCTTTGACCAATTTCAGGAGGCGCTCGATGATTTCAACGTACTTCTTTCGGGTGGCTTCCCCTTCGTACTTGGGGTGCACCGAATCCAGACGCCCATCCGGCCCAAAGAAATAGGAAGTCGGCATTCCGGGAGGGCGCACCTTGGAGGCCAGCTTTTCCTGGGCGTCGCGCACGGTCGCAAAACTCACCGGGTTCTTCTTGAGGAACCGATCCATGTCGGGCTGCCGATCGTCCATGGAGACTCCAATGAGCACATACCCCTTCGATCCATAGGTTTTGTGGAGAGTTTCCAGCACCGGGAAGGACTGACGGCAAGGCACACACCAGGAGGCCCAGAAATCGAGGTGAACCACCTTGCCGGACAAATCAGGCAGAGCACCCTCGAGTTGCAGGCTTTTGAGATCCGGAAGGGCGTCTCCGGGCTGGAGCCCAGCGGCCCAACTCAGCGGCGCTGTGGCCGACAGCGCCATCCAGGCGGCCGAGGCCCGCAGGAATCGGCGGCGTGGCAAGGAGGTTTCAAGAGGCGACATGTTCATAGAATCGGCGACTGCTGAGTTTGGATTGAGGCCCATGGAGAAGTCCCTCGGCCCCTGCTTGAGATTCGATCAGGCGAAGGCCCTCTTCGGGTCCCAACACCAGCGCAGCGGTGCTGAGCATGCCCGCCAGCGTGCAACTTGGGGCCAGCACATGCACGGCCCGGCACCCATTTTGTACCGGACGCCCCGTGCGCGGGTCGAGGATGTGTCCCCAGCGCTTGCCTGCTGCATCGAAGCCGCGGTGGTAATCGCCCGAGGTGGCCACGGCGGCCTCCCGCACGGCCAGTCCGCACCAAGCCCGACCGGGTTGATTGGGGTCTTCGAGCCCCAGGTGCCAACCGGGGCGTCCATCGGCCGGCAAACCCATCACCCGGATGTCGGCTCCGAAGTCCACCAAGGCCCCGGTTAGTCCGCACTGACGCGCCAGAAGTGCCACCTGATCCACCGCGTACTCCTTGCCCATGCCGCCCAGGTCGAGACACATCCCGGGCTCACTCAGACGAACCGAACCTGGCCGTCGCTGGACCTTCCGCCAGCCCACGCACTGGCGGGCCGCTTCGATCTCCGCGTCGGTGGGGATTTGTGCCCGGCGCCAATCCCACAATCGAATGAGCGGCAATGCCGTGGGATCAAACACACCGCGGGTCAAAAAATGCATCTCGTGGCATAGAGCCAGAATGCGGTCGATCTCCGGATCGGAAGCCACCGCGGCACCGCCTGCGGATGCGTTGAGAATAGAGATCCAACTGTCGGGCAGGAATCGCGAATACTTGGCCTCGAAGGCTGCGAGCCATCCCAAAGCCTCGGTATCGAAACGGCGAATCGCTTCCGAAGAACCCACCGTGACCCAACGACACGTGGTACCGAGAGCCATGCATCGCAACTCCCGACCGCCATCGGTTCGCGACTCGTGACAAGATTCCCGAATCCGGCGAAGGACCGCCGAAGCATTCCCCCGGACCACGGCCGCGGAGGCCGGTTCGCTCGATTGGACCGGAGCATTCACCATTGGAAACCAATACCCATCGTGAAGACATTCGCCTGCGGGTAAGCCGACGACAAGGTCACTCCGTCGAGTCCTTGCATCAGGTAGCGCTTGTAGGCTAGGTCCACGGAAACGTGCTCGTGCACTTGCCAGTGAATGCCGACCCCGAGCGTCCAGGTCTCCAGGTGGCTCAGTCGATAATCCGCCGAATAGTACTGAGGCCATGCAGGCACCGAGAAGGGTCGGCCATCACCCGGAAAGCCCGCCTCCCCTTCGAAGAGGAGGCTTCCATCCGATTGAAGGGCCGCGTTCACCCCGTTGGGATCCACCAATGTCCCATTGAAGACCGGCGCATAGAAGTCGGCCGCCGATTGGACATGGTAGCGCACCAGCGGGGAGATCAGCAGCTTCTCGCCGACCATCTGGTTCCATTGGACAGTGGCCGTGTTGGCCCAGATTCCCCAGTCATCGTGGTGAAGTCGGTAGTTGGCATCGACGCTCCCGTTCAAAGGACTCACGAAATGGGTGACCCCCACATACCCGACCTGCTTGATGCGCTGATTCGGGCGATTCTCGCCGACTGCGGCCGAGGGATCGGCGTTGTAGCCATCCACCGGAAAGTCGTAGCGAAAATGAACTCCCTTGTAGGGATCGGTGAGGTAGCCATCGGCCACCCCGACCGTGAAGTTGGCCGTCACGTAGGTGTTGGGCCCCAGCAATTGAGTGACGCCGATGAGGCCATCCCAGGTGTCCTTGTCTTTCCAAAGGGTCTTGTTGCTCAGCCAAAATCCGGTCACCTGGTCAAAATTGCGCGACACTCCCAGGTTCAGAATCGTGTTCTTTTGGTTGAACTCGATGCTCTGATTCCAAGACAACCCCACCGATCGGTAATCACTTTCTTCGCTGTATGAAATCTGGGGCCGCGAGATGAACCGTCCTGCGGTCCAATCGAGCTCCACCGACCCAGCCCTGCGGATGTCCTGGAAGTTCTGGAGCGGCAACTGATCGCTGCCTGCAGGAGCGGCCGCACCAGTCGGAGTCGCACCGGAGATACCGTCATAAACGAAGTTCCCCTTCACCACCGCTTGGGCATTCAAAGCCTGCTCGGCATAGACGGCGTGGGTCCGGATATGGATCCGGTCGTTGTCCTCAATGTAATCTTCGTAGCGATAATCCACCCGATTTTCGGCCCTCGACCGGACCGAGGAAACGCATTGCAGCAACAGGGCAGTCAGGACGGGACTGATTCGGGCCATGAGGCACCGGGACCACAGAGGCATGGTGGGATCAGAAGGTTGAAATGGAGGACAATCAACCCTTTAGACGCCATCAACTCCGTATCGGTTTCACGAGCGTCGCGTCCTCCCAACTCATCCACACATCGTCCGTGGCAGAACCTAGGTCATCCCAAAATTGAACTTGGTAGTAGGGACGGCTGCGACTCCAGGTTAGGCACCGATTTCGGGATCGGGACTGCCAATCGGGCCAATACTCGAGCAGCGGCGGCAAAACCGAAGGTGCCGGTCACCTGAGTGGCGGAACCGAAGCCCGATTCACAGTTGAGCCGCAGGGGCATTTCGTTGTCCGAGGCACGGGTCGCACAAACCTGGCCGTCACGGTCTGGAAAGACCGGAGCCTCGGCCGAGTGAACACATTCGACCCGCAGCTTTTTGGAGGTCCGCGAAAACCCATGTTCCCGGCGGAGGCGCTTGCGCACTTCACTCAACAATCGGTCGTGCGTCACGGTGGCCAAATCGGCGACTCGAACCGCGGTCGGATCACGGCGTCCGCCGGCACCACCGCAAACCACCAACGGAATTCCGGCACCCTGACACAAGGCGATCAACCGCACCTTATTGGACATGGCGTCGATGGCATCCACCACGAAGTCTGGGCGGTCTTTGGAGATCGAATCAGTCTCCAACCCCAAAAGGCGCGACGCCGTATCGGCCGTGAAAAACTCCACACGACCTTCCACCCGAGCCTCCGGGGAAATCGTCCGAACCCGCTCCACCATGACCTCTACCTTGGATCGTCCCACCGTGGAATCCAGAGCATGCAACTGCCGGTTGATGTTGCTGACGCACACTTCGTCCAGATCGACCAAGGTAAGTCGACCGATACCCGAACGGGCCAGTGCTTCCACCACCCAAGAGCCCACGCCACCGATCCCAACGACCATGACGTGCGCAGCCCGAAACCGGCTCAATGCGGCCGTCCCATAAAGCCGGGCGATGC
>CAMATE010000179.1 GCA_945861075.1 Akkermansia muciniphila | reverse complement strand
CGACGATTTGCTCGTCGATCTCGACGGCAAAGCCGTCGGCCCCGGGCTCGACTCGCTCCTTGCGCGCGGTCAGCGGCAACTCGGGCTCCTTGGGCGGCAGGGGTTTTTCTTTCGGTCGCTCATTGAACGACTTGATGTTGCGCACCCCGACCCGGGCAAAGATCTGGTAGCGCTTTTCCATCTCGTTGACCACCCACCGCAAAGCGAGGATCACCTTCTTGGGATCGGTGACCACGGGAACCACCAAGTGCGGCAGCGCGTTGTACTGCTGCAATTCCACCACCTTCGGATCGATCATCACGAAGCGGAGTTGGTCCGGGCTGAACCGGTAGACCAGCGACGCGATGATGGTGTTAATGCACACCGACTTGCCCGATCCGGTGCTGCCTGCGATGAGCACGTGGGGCATCTCGGCGAGGTCGGCGATGATCGGATGGCCGTAAACATCCTTGCCCAGCGCCAGCGGGATCCGCGCTTTGGTGTTCTGCCATTCTGGGGCCTCCAGAAGGTCGCGCATGATGACCTTGGTCTTCACCGCATTGGGCACCTCGACGCCCACCGACGATTTCCCCGGAATCGGGGCCAAGATGTTCAGCCGTTCGGCCTTCAGGGCCGCGGCGATGTTGTTGGTCAGACCGGCGATCTTCTCCAGCTTCACCCCGGGTGCCGGGTGCAATTCATAACGGGTGATGGTTGGACCCTTGGTGATGTCCCCCGGCGCGACCTCGATGCCAAATTGAGCCAATGTCTGAACCATGAGCCGGGCATTGGCCATGAGTTCTTCCTTGGTCTCGGTGGGTTTGACGGAGGTGTCCGGCAAACTCAGCAGGTCGATGGATGGCAACCGGTAATTACCGATGATCGGCGCGATGGCCACGGTGATGGGCTTGACCTTACGGGTCTGCATCACAACACGCGGGCGGGCCGCCGCGGCGGCCACCACGGGCAACGCCTCCGCGGGCGGCTGAACCGCGTCCTCAGGTCGATCCCACGGCGGGGCATCCTCCGCGTCGCAGACATCCGTCGGCTCGGGAGTGATAGAGGAAGCGGACACCGAATCGGCGGATGCGCCGTCTTCATCCAGATCAGCACCGGGACGCCGGCCCAAGATTTGTTCGGCCACTGACTTGGGTTTGCGAGATTCAGTCGCAGGAGTGGGCTCAACAGCCTCAGGCGCGACCACCGCCGCGATTTCATCGGCCTTGATGACTTCGCCGGTTTGCACCGTCCGCACCTCTCGGGGTTGCGGCACACTGAGGTCTCGGATGGTCACCTCCGGCACCGGGCGCAAATCGGCCCCCAAACCCGAGGGTTCCGGGGCACTTTCCGGCTGAAGAACTGCGCCGGCTGTGGCCGCGGCCGCCTTGGCCTTGGAAACCTTGGTCGCTGAGGGTGGAGGAACCGAAGCCTCAGCCTCCGCAACCGCCTGCTTGGACAGCTCGCGCGCCTTCTTTTCCAATGCCTTGGCTTTTTTCTCGATGGCCGCTTCCTCCGCCGCCAATTTTTCCTCGGGAGTCTTCGGAGTGCGCACCAACAACTGGCGAATCCATACCAGCAACTGGTAGTCGGTGAGGAACAGGAGGCTCGCCAAATAGACCAACACGTAGGTCACCACCGCCCCCATGCGCCCGACGGAGTATTCGACCCAGGCGTTGTTGATCTGGTGCCCCAAGATCCCACCGGGACTAGGCCCGCTGTTTTTGCGAAGCTGGATTCCGGGAATCCAACGCTCACACAAGTCGAGCACTCCGACGCAGGCAACGACCAGACCCACGGAAGCAATCAAGGAACGCCATCGCCGCAAATAAGCCAGTGAGGGAACGAAGGAAGCACAACCGAATCCCAAGAAGAGCACCGGAAGCACCCAGGTGCCGAAACCCAAAACCAATTGGAGCTCATAAACCATGTGGGCCCCAAAGCGTCCCATCCAGTTCCGGATGGAAGCGTTGGGTTCGGTCGTGTTGACCCCCAGATCCAAACGGTCGTAGGAAACCAACGAAGCCACGAGCACCACCGCCACCAGAATCAACACCAACCCCTGACTATCGACCCAGATACGGTCCTTGCTGGATTCTTCTGTCCGCTCTTTGGTCGCCACGCCTCACAATCTACGGACCAGCCCAAGGCCGCGGCAAGCGGGGAACCGCACTCTCCGCAATGTCGCCAACCGACCAACGGACCGGCAAAGGGCATGAAACGTGACGAGGAGGCCTTTGCTGGGATTCTCCCAGTTGCACCGGATTGGCGGTCGCCTTTGATACCCCCACCGCTTATCGTCCCGGCCACCGGACAGGACACGGTGATAGAACCATGCCCGAACCCATCGATATCGAGATCACCGAGAGCCGGCCCGGCGTGCGACTGGACCGCTACCTCGCGGAACGCTTCCCCGACACTTCGCGCGGGCGCTTTCAACAACTGATCACCGAAGGGGCCGTGCTCGTGAATGGCACCTCTCCGAAATCCACCGACCACCCCCGGGTGGGAGACAAGATCCAAGTCCACTGGCCGGAGGCCATTCCCAGCGAGGTGTTGCCAGAGAACATTCCCCTGGATGTCCTGCACGAAGATGATGACTTGTTGGTGGTCAACAAACCGGCCGATCTGGTGGTGCACCCTGCTGCCGGGCACGCCACCGGCACGTTGGTCAACGCCCTCCTCCACCATTGCCAAGGCCGCTTGAGCGGGATTGGCGGCGTCGAGCGCCCGGGCATCGTGCACCGGCTCGACCTGGGAACCAGCGGTTGCATCGTGGTGGCCAAGTCCGATACCGCGCACGGCCACCTTTCGGCCCAATTCGCCAACCGCACGGTGGATAAAAGCTATCTGGCGTTGGCCATTGGCACGGTGCGTCCGCTCAACGGAGACATCCGCGCCCCCATCGCCCGTCACCCCATCCAGCGCAAGAAAATGGCGGTGACCACACCCGGTGAAGGGCGGGAAGCCTGGACCGAATACCGCTGCCTGGAGGCGCTTGCCAACACTTCGTGGATCGAATGCCAGTTGCACACCGGCCGGACCCACCAGATTCGGGTCCACCTGGCCCATCTGGGCTTTCCACTGCTGGGCGACGAGGTTTACGGCGAGCGAGCCAATGCGCGGTTTTTCCAAGACCATCACTGGAAAGCACCCCGCCAGATGCTCCATGCCGCCCGGTTGGCATTCCTGCATCCTCGATCGGGTGAACGAATGGGTTTCGAGGCGGCTCTACCGCCCGATATGGCCAAATGCCTCGATCGAGCCCGGAGCCAACCCTCGCCAGAACCTCAGACAACGGCTCCCACCGGTCGAACCCGTCGTTGACCATGAGCGAGTCCGGATCGCGATTCCTTAAGCAGAGCCTTTGGATGATTGCGGCCACCCTGGGGGGCGGGGCTGGAATGGCGCTGGTCCACGGCTCGGTGTCCAAGCTCGGCGGTCCCCAGGTCTATTTTCAGTTCAAATCGTTGATGGCCATTTTCTACGTCGTCGGCGCCGCACAAGGAGCGCTTTGGACCATGACGGCTCGACAAACCGCCATGGCGCTGTCCCGCGAGGCGATCGATGAATCCCGAGGACGATTGAAGCGTTCCGCCGGAACGGTTCTCCTCATGATGAGCTTGGTTGGGTTGGCGCTCATCCCCGGGGGACCAGCACTCAGCCAACTCTTGAAACTGCCATCGGTGTTGCCGCTCTGGATCACTTGGGGACTCATTCTCGCGTCGCTGCTGGCGGCCATTCAGCGAGGCATTCTTCAAGGGCGGCAAGATTTTGCCGGGCTGGGATCCATGTCCATCGCGGACGGACTGGGCCGATTTGCTTCGGTGGTCGCCATCCTGACGTGGGTGGGCGGAGGCGCTTCGGGTGCCGTGGCTGGGGCCTTGTTGGCGACTCTCATCGCCATGGCGGTGGGTCTTCGCGCGTTGAAACCGTGGCCCATGGAAAGCTCCTCAGGCGCACCGACCACCGAGAAAGCCCCGCGACCTGCAACCGGATCTTCGGGCGGCTTTTGGCCTCTCTTTCTCGGCGCCACTGCTTTCCAGTGCCTGAGTCAGCTCGACAATTTGTTCCTGCAGGGGGCCGTGCCCGAAGCGTGGCAGAAAGAGGTAGGATCCCGCTACTCACCGGGCGCACAGATTGGGTTTGCGCTCAGCCAATTCACTGTCCCTCTGGCGCTGGTGATGTTTCCCAAGGTGGCTCGCAGCGCCGCCGGTGGTGACGGCCATCAGGCATTCCGTTGGACCCTGATCGCTACCGCCAGCTTGGGCGGATTGGCAGCCTTGGGCTGCACGCTCTTGCCCTGGCTTCCAGTCAAGATTCTGCTCCCAGGAATCCCCACTGAACTGTCAGCCCCGCTGGTGCCGTGGTTTGCCTGGGGCATGCTGGCCTTCACGCTGGCCAACGTGCTCTTCAGCGACCGGATGGCCCATGGCGACTTCCGCTTTGTTCCTGGCGCGCTGGTACTGGCGGCCCTGTACGCCACCAGCCTGTGGGGCTTCCAAGATTCCCTGCTGCGCGGAACGCCCGCCGAAGGGTTGCAGGGAGTGGTCCAGAGGCTCGTGGTGTTCAATGTCGCCCTGCTGGTATGGGCGGTGGCCATCAGCGTCCTAGGCCGCCGCGGTCGTCGTGCGACGGTGTGAGCTCGTCGCACGGCGGGCCCTTCCCTCCCAAACAGAACCCCTCCCCATTTTCAGACAGGCTCTAAACTCCCCAGCCTTCGAGGGTCGTTCTCAAGGCCTCAACGGGCAGGCCAATGACATTGGTCTCAGAACCCGACACGGACTCCACCAACCAATCTCCGTGCTGTTGGAGAGCGTAACCGCCGGCTTTGTCGAGCGTGTGCACGGCCGCCAGATAGCGGTTGATGACCTCTGCATCGAGGGATCGGAATTGCACACGCGTCACCTCCGAAAACACCTCACATCGACCGGAGTCACCGTGCATTAGGCACACCCCGGTGACCACTTCGTGAGCTTGGCCCGAAAGACTCCGCAGCATGGCCTGGGCTTCGGCCAAATCGACCGGCTTTCCCAGCGGTTGTCCACCGAGCCAAACCAGCGTGTCGGCACCCAGCACCAAGTGCCCGGGATATCGTTGGGAAATGGGAGTCGCCTTGATCCGCGCATTGAGTTCGCACAACGCACGAACACCGACAGCCGCATCGTGCACCTCGGTCGCATCGCTGGGGATGACCTGAAACTCGGGAATCAACGTCCGGAGCAATTCCACCCGCCGGGGTGAAGCCGAAGCGAGAATGATCGGAAGGCGAGGCATGGGGGTCAGAAGGAAACCAGCGCCGGGGTGGTGGATCGAAGCACGGACACTTGGTTGAAGGTCGAGCAGTATTCCTTGCGAATCGCCTCGATGGCCTGCTCCGCCTCGTGCGTGGGCGGGTGAAGGATCACCACCACCTTGGTCGACAACCGTCGGATATCCCCCTGCGGCGCCCGCCATTGCCCATAAGCATCGAACACGGTGAAGCCCGCCGGAAACCGTGGAGTGATGCGCTCGGCCAAGAAGGCCTCCCATTCGGAAGCGTCGACGGCGGCGAGGTAGAGTTCGGTCCGCAACCACTGCGGCGGGATGGTGTTCGGAGCCCCGGGAATGGGCTTCTTCGCGGCACCCGTCGAGGAGGATGCACACCCCGAAAGCATGAGGAGCAGCAACGCTGCGAGCATCCAACTCAATTTGTCCGGATTCCGTTTCACGGCGGCCATTGAGCACTGCAAACCACCCGCCTGACAACACCCCTCACATCCTCAACCCACTTCATGGCCGCTGACACTGGGCACACTGGAACGTGGAACGCCCCGACTGCATGAAACGAAGAATCGGCGCTCCGCAGCGGAAGCACGGCTGCCCTTCACGGTCATACACCCAAAGCCCTCCGTCGGATGGATCCTCGGGCACTCCCTCCTGTTGGTAGAGCATGGGGCGATCTGAACGCAGGGCCTGAAGATTCCGTGCCACGGCGGCTTCCAGGAGTTTTCGCAGCACTGCATGGAGTCTCCCGACGGCTTCACCCCCCAGTTGATGAACCGGCGTCGCGGGATCGATCCCGGCCAGGAACAACGCTTCACTGGCGTACAAGTTGCCGACTCCAGCCAACCGGGAAGGATCCATCAGGCAGACCTTGACGGGCCTTCGCCCGTGGGCCAACGCCTGGCCGAGCAACTCGGGCGTGAAGCCGGGATCCAACGGCTCAGGGCCCAACTCCGGCACCGCCGCGTTCCCCAACCGCAGATGCCCGAACTGGCGAGAGTCCTCCAGCACCACGCGCTGCTCGCCAACGCCGAAGACCACCGCGGCATGTCGAGGCAGCGGTCCATGGTCCGGCAACATCTGCCAAGTGCCGGTCATGCCCAAATGGGTCACCAGCAACTCCGACTCCCCGCTGGGGCGCACGCAATCCCACAGGAGGCACTTCCCCCGGCGACGGAGGTCTTGGATACGCACTCCCTCCAATGCCTGCCGGAACGCCCAGACCGACACGGGACGCACCAACCGAGGCTTGAGCACCGCAACCGTATCGATGCACTGGCCACGAACCCGTGGCAGCAACCACCGTCCAAACGCCTCCACTTCGGGCAACTCCGGCATGGCGAAAACCTAAGCCACCCAGACGGTGGAACCAACGGTGAAGCGCGGCCACGCGCAAACACGACTGGTTCCGGGAGACTCAATTCCGTAGGCTTTGGCCCGTGGTTCCGCAGATCGTCATCGTCGTGCCCGTGTTCAATGAGGTCGCCAACATCGTTCCGTTGGTGACCGAGATTGCCGAAGTGTTTCGCACTGAAACACGGGCCTGGCAATTGGTGCTCGTGGATGACGCATCGACCGACGGCACCTGGGAAGCCATTTGCGCCCAGAAAGCCCGCGACCCCCGCATCACCGGACTGCGACACCTCAAGAATGCTGGGCAAAGCGCGGCCATCTGGACCGGAATCTCCCGAACGGAAGCACCTTTTCTGTGCACCCTCGACGGCGACCTTCAGAACGACCCCTCGGAGCTCCCGCGAATGCTGCAACTGCTCGACCGGGCCGATTTCGTGTGCGGCCACCGGGTGGATCGTCAGGACTCCTTCGTGCGCAAGGCCTCGTCGAAAGTGGCCCGGAGTTTCCGCTCGTGGAGTCTGGGGTGGGACTTCGCAGATACGGGTTGTGCGTTGCGCGCTTTCAAACGCAGCAGCCTGACCGGGGTTTTTCCCTTCAACGGCCTGCACCGCTTCCTCCCGATCTTGGTGGCTGGGAACGGGAGTCAGGTTCTGGAAGTGCCCGTGAAACACCGCC
>CAMATE010000178.1 GCA_945861075.1 Akkermansia muciniphila | reverse complement strand
GTTCGATATTCCAGTCGTTTTGCCAACGATCGGAGTCACTGTTGTCACGCCCTAAACATCGTCCAACTCTCGGAATCATGGTGAATTCAATCTTTGAGCAGTGGAGCGGGCTCCCAGCCGCCCAGCAGGTTTTCTTCGGCATTGGCCTGCTTGCGGGTGTGGTGTCGTTGATCCTCGGGTTGATGTCGGCCGTTGGTCTGGAACACCACGATGTGGTGGATCTCCCGGATGCGATTGGCTGGGACGCGGGTGGTGGTGGCATTTTTTCCGTCAAGCCCTTGACGGGATTCCTGTTGGGATTCGGATGGGCAGGGGGCATTGCCTTGGGCAGTGGGTTGGGAATCTTGGCCGCCACCGCCATTGCCGTCGGCGCCGGTTTGTCGGTCATGGGTCTGGTGGTGGGCCTCCTGCGATTGATCCTGGGCATGCGCAGTGATGGCACCGCACGCATTTCCGACACTTTGCACGAATCCGGGACCGTTTACGTGACCGTGCCACCGGATCGCCAGGCCGGTGGGCAGGTCACCGTTCATTTCCGCGGTCGTCAGGAAACGTACATGGCCCTGAACCGCAGCAACCGGCCGATCCTCAGCGGGGAGCGTGTCCGAGTTGTCGAGGTGCTCGACAGTCAGACCGTCCTCGTGGAACCCCTTTGAGATTTTCGTAGAAAACCCCCAACCCCAACAACCCCATGGAAATCCTGTCCGTCGCCGCCATCCTCCTGCTGGTCGTCTTCCTGCTGGTCGTGGTGATCACCCTCATCTCACGTTACCGCATGTGCCCGCCCGACCGAATTCTGGTCGTGTACGGCAAGCTGGCCAACGGTCTCTCCTCACGCTGCTACCACGGCGGGTCGACCTTCGTGATCCCCTTCTTCCAGAGCTATTCCTACCTCGAACTCACGCCCATCAACATCGACATCGAGCTCAAGGGGGCCCTCTCCAGCCAGAACATCCGCATCGATGCGCCGGCCTCGTTCACCATCGGCGTCTCGACCGACTCGGAGGTCATGCAAAACGCGGCCACACGTCTGTTGGGCCGATCGTTGGATGAAGTTCAGCAACTGGCATCCGAGATCATCATGGGCCAGATGCGCGTGGTGTTTGCCTCGATGAGCATCGAGGAGATCAACAACGACCGTGAAAAGCTCATCGCCCTCATCACCAAGGGTGTCGAGGTGGAGTTGCACAAGGTTGGTTTGCGCATGATCAACGGCAACATCCGCGACATCCGCGACCACTCTGGCTACATCGATGCGCTGGGTAAGGAAGCCGCCGCCAAGGCCATCAATGACGCTCAAATCAAGGTGGCCCAAGAGAATCAGCGGGGTTCCATCGGTCGTGCAGAAGCCGAGCGCGAGCAGGCCATCCGGGTGGCCAATGCGCAGGCCGAGGCCAAGCGCGGCCAGAACACCGCCCAGGCGATGATTGCCAAGTCCGACGCCGATCTCGCCGCCGAGCAGGCCGAGGCCACCCGCCGTACCGAAGCCGCCCAACGGGTTGCCGAGGCCCGCGCATTGGAAGAATCCTACCACGCCCAGCAGCAGGCCGAATTGGCCCGCGCCGCGCGCGAGAAGGCCGCGGCCCAGGCGGATCAAATCGTGAAGGCCGAGATCGAGCGCGAGCGGGTTCGCATCGATGCCGAGGCCAAGGCCGCCCAAACCGAGATCTTGCAACGCGGTCAAGCGGCCGCCTACATCGCGCAGAAGCAAGCCGAGGCCGACGGTATCAAGCGCGTGGCCGAGGGTGAGGCCGATGGTATCCGGGCTCGATTGACCGCTGAAGCGACCGGTATCCAGGCCAAGCTGACTGCTGAGGCAGAGGGCACGCGGGCGCTGCTCGACGCCAAGGCCCAAGGCTTTGAGAAGCTGCTCCGGGTGGCCGATGGCACCAACGGCGCGACCCAGTTGCTGGTCGCCGAGAACATCGTCCGCATCGCGGAAATTCAGGCTGGCGCCATCAAGGGGTTGCAGTTCGAGAAGGTCGTGGTGATGGGCGGCGGTTCCGGTGGCAGCGGCCCAGGGCAATTCGTCCAAGACCTCTACAAGGGTGTTCTGCCCATCAATGAATTGGCCAAGAGCGTTGGCCTGAATTTACCGGCGTTCCTCGGGACCAGCGGGCCAGAGACTCATCCCGTGTCGGCATCGACAGGCACGGCTCCTTCGGGGGTGACACCCACGATTCCCAAGGTTCCGGTCGAGAACCCGCCCAAACCGTCCGCCTGACGCGGAAGCACGGCAGCGAAGGCTGAAAACAAACGACCCGGATCTTGCGGCAGCGCGCAGTCCGGGTCGTTTTTTGCCTTTGTGTGGTTGGGTGATCGTTCCAGATCAGGACAGCGGGATCACCGCTTCGACGCAACGACCGCAAAGGGTCGGGTGGGTCGGATTTTCGCCGACGTTGAGTTCCCAGTGCCAGCAGCGTTCGCACTTCTTGCGACCCGCTTCGCCAGCAACTTGCACCGTGATTTGCCGTTCGGCCGCTTCCGTCACGGTCACCGCCGAGCAGTTGCACAGTTCCCGGAGGTCGTCTTCGTGGGAAGCGATCAGGGAGCGCTCCGAAGCCGGCAAGGCGAAGTGCAACATGGCATCCAGCCCCTTGCCCACAAGCTTGGCTTGGCGGGCCTTCTCGAGCTCGGGCAAGGCCGCCACGCGTAGTGAGAACAGGGTGGCCCAGGCGGGTTCGGTCGGCACCGCGGTGGTGGCGGGATTCCAGAGACTCAGGTGCACCGACTTCGTGGCCACTCCCGGGATTTGCTCCCAGGCCTCGTCGGCCGTGAAAGCCAGAATTGGAGCCAGGGCTTGGGTGAGTCGGGTCAGGATGCGGTGCAGGGCGGTTTGCGTGCTGCGGCGGCGGGCTGAGCCAGCCGGATCGGTGTAGAGCCGGTCCTTGACCACGTCGTGGTACATGGCGCTGAGCTGCACGGCACAGAACTGCGAGACCAGTTGGTACACGACGTGGAACTCGTAGGCGTCGTAGGCCTGAGCCACCGCCGCTTCCAGCGTGGCGAACTCGCCCAAGATCCAACGGTCGAGTCCGCTGAGTTGGTCGTCGGCGACGGCTTGGGTCGCGGGATTGAAGTCGTACAAGTTGGAGAGCTGGTAGCGCAGGGTGTTGCGGATGAGGCGGTAGGTTTCACCGACCTTCTTGAGCCGCTCCTCGCTGACCACGATGTCGCTGCGGTAGTCTTGCGAGGCAACCCACAGGCGCACCACGTCACAACCGTAGTCCTTGATGTAGCGCTCCGCCGTCTGCGGCTTCTGGTAACCGCCCTGACCTTGCTTGGACTTGGAGATTTTCTCGCGGTCTTCATCGACCATGAAGCCGTGGGTCAACACCGTCTTGAAGGGTGCGGATCCATTGCCCGCCAGCGACAACAGCAAGGACGACTGGAACCAGCCCCGATGCTGATCGCTGCCTTCCAAATACACATCGGCCTGCCAACCGCCATCCGAGCCGCGGAGCTCGGGACGGCGCATGAGCACCGCGCGGCTGGAAGAACCGGAGTCGATCCAGACATCGAGGGTGTCCTGGCTCTTGCGGACGGCCTCCGGACCCGACCAGTCGGCCGGCCGGCATCCGGCCCACAGCGCCTCGACCGGAGTGGCGAACCACACGTTGGAGCCCTCGCGCTCGATCCAGTCGGCGGCCTTGCGGACGATGCGCGCATCGAGGATGGGCTCGCCGGCCGCATCGTAGAAGGCCGGGATGGGCACACCCCAAGTGCGTTGGCGCGAGATGCACCAGTCGGGCCGGGACTGCACGGCGCCCTGGATGCGGTTCTTGCCCCAGTCGGGGATCCAGTTCACCGAATCAATGGCCGCCAGTGCTTGCTGCCGGAAGGGCAGGGCACCGGGAGCGCCACCGGTGTGGTCGACGCGGATGAACCATTGGTCGACGGCCCGGAAGATGATCGGTGACTTGGAGCGCCAGCAATGGGGATAGCTGTGCGAGTAGTCTTCGCGGCGCATCAGCGCTTCCTTCTCGGTCAGGAGCGCCAAAACGGCCTCGTTGGCCTCCGACTTGCCAGCCTTGGCCAGGGTGGATTTGCCCACCAGCGACTCCGGCAGTTGCTGTTCGCGGGGCAGGTCGGCGGTGGGGGTCAGACGGCCTTCGTCGTCCACCGGGCAGTAAATGGGCAATCCGACACTCAGGCCCAATTGATAGTCGTCCATGCCGTGGCCCGGAGCGATGTGCACGAAGCCGGTGCCGGTGGAGTCGTCGACGAAGTCGGCCGGGAACAACCGTCCGGTGCGCTCGCAGAAGGGGTGCTCGTACTGGAGCGACGCCAGCTCTTCGGCCTGGGCGGTGCGGATGATTTGATAGCCTTCCCACCCACACTTCTCGCTCAAGCTGGCCAAGAGCGAATTGGCCACGAGGTAGGTGTTCCCCTCGGCGAACACGTACGAGTAGAAGAACTTTGGATTGAAGGCCACGGCCAGATTGGCAGGCAGGGTCCAGGGCGTGGTGGTCCAGACCACCACATACGTATTGGGCTCGCCGGCCAGACGGAGTCGGACGAACACGCTCTGACTGATGTGGTCGGCGTACTCGACCTCGGCCTCAGCCAAGGCCGTGCGGAAGGGGACGCTCCAGTAGACGGGCTTCTTGCCCCGGTACACGAATCCCTTTTCGACGAGGTCGGCGAACTGACGCAGTTCATCGGCTTCGTACTGCGGGGCGAGCGTCAGGTAGGGGTGAGCCCAATCGCCCAAGACACCGAGACGCTGGAACTGCTCGCGTTGCAAGTCGATGTACTTGCGGGCGTAGGCATCGCACGCGGTCCGGATGGTGGCCGCATCGGCCTCGGTCTTGCCTTGGGCGCGCAGTTCTTGGGTTACCTTCGATTCGATGGGCAGACCGTGGCAGTCCCAACCGGGGACATACGGGGTCTGGAATCCGCGCAGGGACTTCGACTTCAAGATCAAGTCCTTCAGGATCTTGTTGAGCGCGGTGCCGATGTGCACGTCACCGTTGGCGAAGGGCGGGCCGTCGTGCAGCACGAACCGCGGCGATTCGGCACGGGCTGCCATGAGCTGCCCGTACAGGTCGGAGCTCTGCCACTGGGCCAGGCGTTGCGGTTCCCGCTGAACCAGGTTGGCCTGCATCGGAAACTCCGTGCGGGGCAGATTGAGGGAATTCTTGTAGTCCATCGCCGTTCCGTTCAAAGGCGTTGAGGCTATCGAGTCGGCAAATCCCGGGCAAAGGGGAATCCGGCAATCTGGTGGCGGCTGGGTATCGGCGATCGGTTGGAGTCCTTGCGACGTGCTTCTAGGTGGATCGTACCTGAGCGGGTGAGCTGTCTTAATCTGAGTATTCGACGCCATGATGCCATGGTCTGAATCCATACCCGGGCTTGCGTTGAGGAAGAGGGGAGTGGTTGACTCCGCCCCGGTGTTGACCGCCGTTGTGGTTTTTCCATACCCCGAGGCCGTCTTGGGCACTTGTATTGAACCGGTTGCCTAAGATGGGGTTTCGAGTGTGGGAGCCATGGATCACGTCGATGAATTTTCGATGGATCGCCAAAACAACGACGGTCGGTGCTGAAATCAATCCAGTGGGCGGACGGAGCGGGCCGAATGAATCGGTCTGTTTCACCGAAGCCCAAAGAAAGCGGCCCGATGTCGGACATTTTCCCGAGGTGGACCAACAAGATTCCGTTGATGGTCGGTGTGGCAGCAGCGGTTGTGCTGCCGACCGTCATCGCGGGGATCACCTATTACTTCACCCCGAAGTACACCCGCGTGGGTTACCAGCCCAAGCAGCCGGTGGCGTTTTCCCACGCCATCCACTCCGACCAGCTGGGGATCGATTGCCGCTATTGCCATAGCGACGTCGACAAATCGTGGTTCTCCAACATCCCGGCTTCGGAGACGTGCATGCGCTGCCACTCCATCGTGGCCAAAGACTCCCCCAAGTTGAGCTTGGTTCGCGAGTCCTACTCCAGTGGCAAGCCCATTCCCTGGGTTCAGATCCACAAGACTCCCGACTACGTCTATTTCAACCACTCCGTCCACGTGAATCGCGGCATTTCCTGTGTGAAATGCCACGGTGAGATCCAGAAAATGGACGAAGTGTACCATGCTAAGCCCCTCTCGATGGGCTTCTGTTTGGAGTGCCATCGGGAGCCCGAGAAGCACATCCGCCCGAATGATCTTGTGACCAAGCTCGATTGGAACGGTGAGTTCGACGGCAAGAAAGCCGTTCACGACTGGAAGGTCCAACCCGGCCAGAGCTGTTCCACCTGCCACCGCTGATGAAGACGATTCCCCCGATTTGCAACGAACCGGAAACCGGTCCGAAGTACTGGCGTTCCCTGGAGCAGTTGGCCGACCAACCTGACTTCCGCCAGTGGATGGAACGCGAGTTCCCCGCCGGCGCGAGCATCGCTCCCGATGGCGAAAGCCGCCGCGACTGGATGAAGCTCATGTCTGCGAGCTTCCTCTTGGCGGGCTTGGGTGGCATGGCCACCGGTTGCCGTCGCCCCGAGGAGGAGTTGACCCCCTTCGCCAAGCAGCCTGAGGGCTACGTTTACGGCAAAGCCCAGCATTTCGCGACTTCCATGCCGCTGCGTGGCAGTGCGGTTGCGCTGACGGTGAAGTCCAGCGACGGTCGTCCGACCAAGATCGAAGGCAATGCCCTCGTTCCCGGAGCCAATGGCGGCACCGACGCCTTCGCTCAGGCCGCTGTCCTGAACTTGTACGATCCCGACCGCGCTCACCGGCACACCCGGGGCGGTAATGATGTCAAGATCGAGGCTGTGCGCGATGCATTGGCCGAAGTGGCCAAAGCCGCAGCTGGCAACCAGGGTCAAGGTCTGGCGTTCCTCGTGGAGCGCTCCTCCTCCCCTTCCCGCGCCCGCCTTCAAAAGATCATTTCCGAGAAATACCCGAAATCCACCTGGCACGCTTACGAGCCGGTTGATTTCAGCGGGACCGACGCAGCCTATTCTCAGGCCAGCGGTACTCCGGTGCACGCCGTGGTTCACCTCGAAAAGGCGCGCCGGATCTTGTCGCTCGACTGCGATTTCATTGGTTCCGAACAAGATGCTCATCGCAGCATCCGTGGTTTTGCTCTGGGTCGTAAATCGGCCGACGAGGGCATGAACCGGCTCTACGTGGTGGAGTCGATGATGTCCCTGACCGGTGGCAATGCCGACCATCGCCTCCGGGTGAAGCCCAGCGAGGTGGTCAAGGTGGCGGCGGCTGTCGCTGCCGAACTCGGGGTTTCCGGAGTTGCCTCTCCGTCGGGTGTCCATTCGGCTTGGGCCGCGGCCGTGGCCAAGGATCTCAAGGAAGCCGGCAAGGGTGCGGTTGTGGTGGCGGGTTATGCCC
>CAMATE010000177.1 GCA_945861075.1 Akkermansia muciniphila | reverse complement strand
TTGCCCCAGCTGGCCGCGATTTATGTGGGAGAGAATTGGCGCTTTGGTCGGGAGCGTCGCGGGGATGTTGGCCAGTTAATCGCGGCGGCTAAGCAAGTCGGGCTCAGTGTTTTTAGTGCACCGCGCCTCAATCATGAAGGGGAGCCGATTAGCAGCTCGCGTATCCGGGGCCTGCTGAGCCAGGGGGAGATCGCGGCGGCCAACGCACTGCTCGGTTATGTCTATTTCGCGGACGGGATGGTTCAGCCTGGCCGGCAACTGGGTCGGCAACTCGGTTTTCCCACGCTTAATATTGCGTGGGTACCGGAGCTCCAACCTCGGTTAGGTGTCTATGCGGTAAAAGTTACGTTGCCCTCTGGTCAGGTGGTCAATGGGGTCGCTAATTACGGTCTGCGCCCGACGGTAGGCCTAGCGACCGCGCCGCTGCTGGAGGTGCATCTATTAGAGGCTACGACCGCTGATGCCGGCGATTATCTTACGGTCAGCTGGCTGCAATATCTCCGGCCTGAGCAAAAATTCGCAGGGGTAGATGCCTTGCGTGCGCAGATCGCACTTGATCGGCAAAAAGCCATTGATTTTTTTGGTCAATGAATGGGCCTGTGATGGTTTTTTGGCTGTTAGGACGAAAGCGAGGGCGGGCGAAGAAGGACGCTTGACACACCTCCCTCCAAATCTACTTTTTCGACTCTTTCCCGATTTACGGGGTGGTAGCTCAGTTGGTTAGAGCGTCTGCCTGTCACGCAGAAGGTCGCGAGTTCGAGTCTCGTCCATCCCGCCAGTTTATTCCCGCAGCCCGAAAGGGTTGCGGGATTTCTGTTTTATAGGGCGCACCTGCCACTACGTGGCAAAATCCGCCAAAAACCGCAGAAAACCGCAGGTAGTGGCAGCGTAGTGGCACCTCTCTTGATAATTAGACTCCGAGGTGGGCTACCCCAGCGGGTCGGCCCCCGACGTGGAGCTCGGCGTGGCGACTCTCAAGATCCACGATGATATGGTTCGGAATCACGGCACCGGCGGTATAGCCGGGGTTAAGGCACCAGCTGAGACCGACGCGACACGACCATTCCCGGGGCTCATGCTGGTGCCCAGACAACAAGAGAGCAGGCCCCTTATTGGCCTGACACATCTCTCTGAGTATTTCGTCACCGGAGTCATACCCCTGTTGATCGACGGCGGCGTTACACCGAGCGGGCGGCGCGTGATAGAGCCAGACCTCGTCTGGCTCTGCCGACGGCAACGGCGCGTTCCATCCAACACATCGGTATCGCTGACCCCTTAACTCGAATCGGTCGCCGTCAGCCCATCGCTCAGGTCCGCGCAGTTCTCCGAGCCAAGTTGCGTGCAGAAGACTTGGTGGCGCTGGAGGACCGGCAAACGAGTCATTATTGCCACTGCATACCGCCACCGGCGACGGGATTCGTCTCGCCGCCGAGCTTACCATCCCCAGCTGAGCGTCGATGCGTTTAAGGTCTTGGAGATCGAGGAAGTCGCCTGTAAGGCAAACAAGGTCGAAGCCCGCGGCGCCGTCCGCAAGCCAGTCAAACCAGCGATTGTTCCCATGTAGATCCGAACAGTGAAGTATGCGCATGGTCGGGGGGTTGTGGCCTATGAGGCACGGGCTAAGACGAGCAATGATATGTCGGGCCAGCTACATACCCCATCATTTTTATAGGAACAGTTTGCCGCCGACCCCGACCAGCCTGCCTTTGGCTCCTGCCCGGATACCCAGAAGGCGCCTATTGCGGGAGACGATCTCGTCTCCACGTCCCTGGGCGCGCAGCTCGTCGTCTTCGCGGCGAAACTGCGCCTTCAATTCGGCAGTCTCCCGATCAGCCGCTGTGAGGTCGGCTCGATGGAGCTTGCTGGTGGAATGGCGAACCTTCTGCACGCGACTATGGTAATCGGGATGGATGTGGCGTCAACGGCACGCCGCCGGACCGCCATCACTGCATCTGAATGCCTCGTTGACCGATAAGAGCGATCCGCCATGTTCGATTCAACGGGCCATTGGGCCCCCCGCACGCTCACCCGGGCCAGGGTAACGCGTGCGGTGGGCACTTCCTCACCATGCACGCCCGTAATCCCGACAGCCCACGCTTGCCGCAAGTGCGCCTCTTCGCTCTCCTGTCACTGAACTAATGGCCTCGCCCGATCTTGTCGCATCCTTCATCGCCCGCTGGTCCAAGGCTGAAGCCGCCGAGCGGGCCAACTATGCCCTCTTCCTCACTCAGCTGTGTGATGTTTTGGAAGTGCCGGCTCCGGACCCGGCCGGACCTGACGCGGCGGAAAATGCCTACGTGTTTGAACGGGCGGTGACGTTCCACCATCGCGGGGGAAAGACTTCGGCTGGGCGCATCGACCTCTACAAACGGGGCTGTTTCGTCTGCGAATGTAAGCAATACGCAGTCGAGGACGGTGAGGATCAAGCGCTTGCTCGTGCGGTGGGCGCCAAGTCCGCTGCGGCTAAGAAGGGAAAGATCGCTCGTGGTTCCGAGGCATGGGACCGCGCCATGATCGAAGCCCATGGCCAGGCTGAACGCTACGCGCGCAGCCTGCCGGCGGCGGAGGACCCGCCTCCGTTCCTCCTGATCGTCGATGTCGGCCATGTCATCGAGCTATACGCCGACTTCACTCAGAAGGGTAAGGCCTACCTTCCGTTTCCTGACGCACGTGCTCACCGCATTCGCCTCGCCGATCTCGCTCACGAGGATGTCAGGGCCAAGCTGCGCACCATCTGGCTTGATCCACGTTCGCTGGACCCGGCCAAAGTCACGGCCCTTGTCACCCGTGAGGTCGCCGTTCATCTGGCGGAGTTGGCCAAGTCTTTTGAGAAGAAACACGCTCCCGCAACGGTCGCCTCGTTTCTCTCCCGGTGCCTATTCTGCATGTTCGCAGAGGACATCGAGCTTCTTCCGCGCCACAGCTTCTCCCAGCTGCTGGAATCCGTTAAAGGAGATCCCGGTGCCGCCGTGCCGCTGCTTCAGCAACTCTTTGCGGAGATGAACACGGGGAAGTTCTCCGTCATCCTGCGGCAAAAGATCCTCCACTTCAATGGTGGCCTCTTCGCCGAAGCGACGGCGCTCCCACTGAACAGCACCCAACTTAAGCTGCTCATGGAGGCGGCGAAACTCGAGTGGCGCCATGTCGAGCCGGCGATTTTCGGCACTCTTCTTGAGCGCGCTCTCAATCCGGCCGAACGTCACAAACTTGGGGCACATTACACCCCCCGCGCTTACGTTGAGCGCTTGGTGCTGCCCACGCTCGTTGAGCCACTCCGCGATGAATGGACTGCGGTCAAGACCGCGTCGGTTGCCCTCGCTACCCGTGGCGACCTCAAGGCAGCCATCAAGGAATCCCGAGCGTTCCACCACCGCCTGTGTGCGGTGCGGGTGCTCGACCCCGCTTGCGGCTCCGGGAACTTCCTCTATGTTGCCCTGGAGCACCTGAAGCGGTTGGAGGGCGAGGTGCTGCAACTGATCGAGTCGTTCGGCGAAAACATGCGCCTGGACCTCGGAGGTGAGACCGTGGATCCCCACCAGTTCCTCGGGATCGAGGTCAACCCTCGAGCCGCCACTGTCGCCGAGCTCGTGCTTTGGATCGGTCACCTGCAATGGCATCACCGCAATCGAGGGGCGACCGAGTGGCCTGAGCCTGTGCTCCACGCGTTTGGAAACATCGAGTGCCGTGACGGCAGGCATCATGTCGCAGAAAGCGGGTGGCAAAATTACCGCCGGCACGTGCTCCAAGATCAGGTCGCGAAATACAGGGACACACGCCAGCCACCGCCGGGATGCCGTTGGTAACCGCCAAGTCGAAGCCTGCGCCGTCTTTGGCAGCATAGCCACGGACGGATGCGGCTTGGCGGCATTAGGTCTGTATCGAAGCAAGCTGCTGCTGTAGCTTCTGCCTGGCCCGATACAGTCGATTCTCGACCGCCTTGGCCGTGCAGCCGAGGGCGGCGGCGATCTCACCCATTGACTGCTGCTCATACTCGAAGAGCACCAGCGCGGTGCGCAGATCGAGGGGTAGGGCGGCAACAGCGGCCTGCACCGTCGCGATCCGTTCGCGTCTCATGGCTTTGTCCGAGGCTTGTGCTCCAGTCGCCGACTGATCGGCGGCGTCACCGCCCGAGTCCATCCAGGCGTCGAGCGATAGCACCGGCCGCCGTTTCCACCAGCGCAGCCGGTTCTTCGCCAAATTGGCGGCGATGGAAAAGCACCAGGTCGAAAACTTCGCCCCCAAGCGGTAGCTGCTGCGCTTGGTGTAGATCCGCACAAAAACCTCCTGAGCCAGGTCCTCCGCCTCCGCCGTGTTGCCGACCAGACGGAAGATGAAGCGCTTGAGGGGCACCTCCCAGCGCTGCATCAGAGGAGCGAGCGCGGCTTCGTTTCCCGCCTGAAGCTGGGCCATCAATTCCTCGTCGCTGGGGACACCCGCTTCGGTTTCCATGTCCTAGTGTTGGTGCCGGCTCTCCAGCTTCAGATCCGGCGCCACCTGGTGATCGAAATCCGCGATCTTGGGCAGCACGAGGGCGAGATAGCGCGCACCCTGATCGGGCGACATCAGCGCGGCCACCTTGCGCACATGGGCGGCGATGGCTGTCTCACAGGTCAGGCGCAGCTCCTGAAGCGTGCGCTCGGCGGCTGCCACCGCCGCCGGATCCGAACCGCCCCGAGCTTGGAGGGCGTCACGTGCCCGAGCGGCTTCCTGGATGAGGCGGCAATGCTCCTCGCAGGACGGTGCATAGGCCTCGTGCAGTTTCTTGATCTCCGCAAATTGGCGGTCGTCGAGATTGAAGTCGGTGCGCAGCCAAGCCATGGCGTCGCCCTTGCGGACGGCCGCGTGCAGCTCTGGAGCGCTGCTCACGTGATAGCACGCGAACCCGGCGGCCACCGCAGCGATGGCGAGCACGAGCAGGGTGCGCAGCAGGTATTTCATTGCTTGAGGATGGCTTGCGCACGCGGATCGAGTTCCACCAAGTAGGAGACCACCATGGCTTCTCGGTCGGCTTCAACGCGGGCCTGGGCCATGGCGCGACCAGCCAAACCGGCCACACTAAAGGTAAGGGCTGCAGCCACCGCCCAAGCGGCAGTGTGAGCACGCAGGTAGGCGGCCCAAGTGGCCTCGCCTTGCTGCCCGATGCGCCGCCAGACGGCAGCGCGGAACCCTGGGTCGGCCGGTGGCTTAACCCGCCAGTCTTGCAGGGCCTCAGAGAGCTTATCACGGGAAGTATTCATAGGGATTGCTACGGGTAATACACCGTATCCTGCCGAATCCCTCACGTTAATTATTTTGGGATAGCCTGAGTGATTTCCTGCCCACGGGTGTATGACTGGTAGACAACCGGGCAACCCGCACGGTTCAACGAAACCCAAAACCCACTCCCTCCATGAAAGCCACCAAACTTCTGTTCGCCGCCGCGCTGTTCACCGGCCTCACTTCTCTCAGTTTTGCCGGTCCCGGCATCGACTACTGGAACCGCATGACTGAGGCCGCGAAAAACCGGACCGCCGCCGAGTCCAAGGCCAAGATGGACGCCCCCGCGAAGGCCAAGCCCGCCGCCGAGGTCACCTCCACCTGCACTTCTTGCGGCTGCTCCGCCAAGAAAGTCTGAACCTCCACGCCCCGGGCCAACCAATCCAGCCACCGTCAGCACTGACGGGACTGGATTGTTCTGTTGGCCCCGCTCGACCTCCTGAATACCATCTTCCACCACCATGAAAAATCGCTCCCTCCTCTGCTCCCTCCTGTTTACCGCCGGCGCTTTGCTCGTTGTCCCCATGGGCCTCGCCGCCGATGGCCATAAGCCCGCCGATACGGTCAAAGCCGCTCCCGCCGGTAAACCCGGCAAATTGATTCCCTTGTCCGAGAAGGACGCAGAGTGGGCCGCCGCCGCCCGCAAGGCCTATCCGCTCAAGACCTGCCTCACCTCCGACGAGGCGCTCGGCAGCATGGGCGATTCCCCGGAGTATATCTACCGCGTGGAGGGCAAACCCGACCAACTCGTCGTGTTCTGCTGTGACGGTTGCAATGAGGACTTTTTGAAGGATCCGGCACCCTATCTGGCTAAACTTGAAGCCGCCAAGGATGCGAAAGCCAAGGGGGGCACCAAGAAAGAGGATGCCCACAAGGGCCATCACTGAGCGCCGGCTGTCAGATTCTGCTCCCACCTCCGTCTTCCCCTCCATGCAACCCACGCGATCCATTATCTGTCTGGCCCTCCTCGCGGCCCTGCCCGTGGCGGGCTTGGCGCAGGGCGACAACCCGGCCAACAGCCAAGCCGACCTGCTGCGGGCTGTGACCGAAGCGCCGGCGCTCAACGCGGCCGCCCGCCGGACGGCGGCGGCCCGTGAGCGCATCGACTCTTCCGGTCGGCTGGCCGACCCCGAACTCGAAGGCATGGGGTCGCGCATGGTCGGCCCCATGAATGAGCGCGCGACAATGTGGGAAGTGAACGTCCGCCAACCGTTGCCCAAGCGGGGTGAGCGCGCGGCGGAACGCGAGCGGGCGCGCGCAACTGTCCTGATGTCCGAAGCGGACTACGCGATGATGTTCGGAGAGATGGCCGCGGATACCGCCATGGCCCTCGCCGAGGCCCAAGGTGCCGAAGCCCGGATTCTTTTGCTGGAAGCCCAAATCGCCCGGCTCGACCCCGTCTTGCGCAGTATCGAGTCACGGCTGGCAACCACCGGCGGCCGGATTGCAGATCGCCTCACCGTGCAGTCACGCATCGCCGCCATGCAGCTGATGATCGAGGAAGAGCGACGCATGGCAGCCGACGCCCTCGCGGAGGCGCGCGGCCGGCTTGGGCTGCGTCCCGACGCCCCGTTGCCGGCCTTTGCCGCACCCGACGTTTCTGAGATCAACCCGGACAATGCCGCAATCGTGCTGCTCGCCGCGGCCCGAACCACCGAAGCGAATGCCATGATCAAGATGGCGCAGGCCTCGGCCAACCCGATGACCTCCGTGGGGGTCCGCTTCGAGCAGGAGCGCCGTGCCATGGGAAATGACAATACCGTCGGCATCGCCCTCATGACCGATCTCCCGTTTCGCAGCCGGCGCTATGCCCGGGCGGATGTCCGCGCCGCCGAAGCCGAAAGGTCTGCGGCCGAAACCGACGCCACCGCCGCGCGCTACCGTATTACTGCCGCCCTCACCCGCGTGGACCGAGCCGAACGCCTGGCCGCCACGGCCCGCCGATTGAGCAGTGAAACGCTCGCCCGCTTGAACGCCGAATTAGACGCCATGTTGAGCTCCGCAAGTGTGGGCACCGCCGTCATGGGTGAATCGACCGTGCTGCAAACCGTCGAGCTCCTGGAGATGGCCACCGACACGGATTTGCAGGTCATCCGGTCCGACACCGCCGTGCGCACCGCCCGTGCCGAACTGTGGC
>CAMATE010000176.1 GCA_945861075.1 Akkermansia muciniphila | reverse complement strand
AATTCGGCCACCTCGCGCTGTTCGTCTGTCAGTTCGGAGAATCGCACCTGCTCCAAGAGGTGCTCCTGCAATGATTGGCCGGTGGTCAGCGAATCAAAGAGGTGCTGCCGACGCTCTTCATCCTCCTGAGTCACCCGGTTGACGGTGTTGTTCTGGGCGAAAACGTCCCGCCATTCCTCGTCCAGCTTCAGGAGCTTCTGGAGATCCTCGGAGTAACGGTCGACGGGCTCGTCGTCGGGCTTTTCAACCGCCGGATCGAATTGCACATCCAGAGGCGGCTCGGTCGGATCAGCGGCCGCGGCTTCCGCCTCGGCCTTGGATTCCCGGGCTTCGACATCGACCTCGAGAGTTCCGATCTCCTCCAGAACCGGGTTCAACTGCAACTCCTGCTCCACCATGGCCTTGAGTTCCAGCACCGGAGCCTGCAGCAACGCCAGCGAATGCTGGAGCTGCGGCGACAGCACCATTTGCTGAGAAAGCCGTTGGCTAAGTTGGAGTCCCGCGGACATTAGCCGTCAGGTTACTGCAGGAATCTTGCCAATCAAAGAAAGAACCGAAACGACGGGGCTAAAACTCGTGTTACCCCGACGAGAGCCCGCCTCTAGAGCATAAATCCTACCAAACTGAAGCTTGGCATTTTAAGGCTTCAAACCCGCATTTCTGCGACCTGTATTTCGACTTTCGGCTCGGCGCCAAGCTGACTCACGGCGTCGCGATTCTGCCCTCAACAACTCCTCGGCCGACCAGCCGGCAGCCTGACATTCAGCCGCTAGGTCGAACAGGGCGGCCGCCATCGCCTTTCGGGATGCATCCGCAGACCCAACCCGAGATGGCTTGGTGATTTCAGCCAATCCCGCCTTGGCCGCTTTCTTGAGCAGTTTCTGGGAGCGCATCAAGGCCGGTAAATGCCGCGGCACCCCATCCAGCGCCGATTTCCGCTCATGCTTGGAACCCGCCTTCTCGGATTTCTTGATGGATTCCCAATTCGCCCAGACTTGATCGATATCCTTCACCGTCACCGATCCGAAAACATGCGGATGGCGGCGCACAAGTTTGTCGACCAGGTGCTGGCAAACCGCATCAAAATCAAACACGCCTCGCTCCCGCGCCAACTGGGCATGGAACACCACTTGGAGCAGCAAATCCCCCAACTCCTCGGCCATTTCCACATCGTCGCCGGCTTCGATGGCGTCGAGCAATTCGTACACCTCCTCCACCGCATGGGATCGGAGCGACTGATGATCTTGCTCGCGGTCCCAAGGGCAGCCATCCGGAGCGCGCAAGGCGGCCATGACCTCGAGGAGTTGCCGGATCGGTGCGAGGCGTCGAGAGGGGGCTTTGGGCATGGGAGCAAGAATGGTGATTCTATGGGTCAGAGCACCACGAGATCATCGCGGTGGATGACCTCGGGCTTCTTCTGGGAGCGAGCGCGAACCTCATCCGCAGACGCACCGGTCAACCCGCGAGCGAACTCACGACCTTCGGGATCACAAATACGAACCACATCGCCCGTTTGAAACTCGCCCTCGCAGCGAAGGATTCCGGGCGCCAACAAGCTGCGACCCTGATCGCGCAAGGCCACCACCGCACCAGCGTCCACGGTCAGGGTTCCTTCGGCATGATGGTAGAAAGCGATCCAGCGCTTGCGGCTCGAGAGCTTTCCAGACCCAGCCAGAAACCGCGTACCGACCGATTCTCCGCCCACGATCTTGTCCAGCGCGTCATGCCGGTGCCCTGGGGCGATGACCATCGGAATGCCCGATCGGACGACGATTTTCGCCGCGGATATCTTGGTGGTCATGCCACCGGTGGCCGTCTCGCTGGAGGTCCCACCAGCCATGGCTTCGATCCGGGCATCGACCTCAGCGACCGTTTCCAGCAAACGAGCCTCCGGCTTGCCAAAGTTTTCAATCAAACCATCGGCCGTCGTCAGAATGACGAGCAAATCGGCCGGCAGCAGGCTGGCCACCAGCGCCGACAACCGATCGTTGTCGCCGAACTTCAACTCGGTCACGGACACCGCGTCATTCTCGTTGATGATGGGCAGAACCTTGTGCTTGAGCAGCGTGAGCAACGTATTCCGCGCATTGAGATGCCGGGTGTGGTCGGCCAGATCATCATGGGTCAACAGCACCTGGGCCACCGGTTGGTCGTAGTGGCGGAAAAGCGACTCGTACAAGGCCATGAGACGCGATTGGCCCACCGCCGCGCAGGCTTGGCGTTCGGCCAGACTCCCCGGCCGCCGGTCATACCCCAGCACCCCCATGCCGGCCCCGACCGCTCCCGAGGTGACCACAACCACCTCATGGCCCGCCGACCGGAGTCGGGCGATTTGCGCCACCAGTTGGGCAAACTGAACGAGATCGAGCCGCTTGGAGGCATCGGTGAGCACACCGGTTCCCAGCTTCACGACCACACGACAGGCAGATGGAGGCGCAGACGAACGCACGCCCCCGAGTTTGCCCATCCACCGTCCCCGCTCAATCCGCAAGTCACGGCCGCCGCCATGGGTTATGGAATCAGAAGGTCGCCCTTGAACCATTCCCCCGTGTTCGAACGGGTCGTCGAACCTGTTGGTGCTTTTGACAGTCGATCGTAGTCTGCGCGGGTGCCGCCGTTCGCCGACCCACCGGAAACCCCCGATTCCCCCGCGGGCCTGCAACAGTTCATTGTGCCCGACCTTTGGCAGCAGCAAGCCGTGTCGGCATTGAGGGCGGGCAAGGACGTGATCATCCATGCGCCCACCGGCGCCGGTAAGACGCTGATCTTCGAATTGTGGTCGAAGGCGGGCAAAAATCGGGGGCAGGCCATTTACACCGTGCCCACGCGGGCACTGGCCAACGACAAGCTCGCCGAATGGCGCGGCCGAGGCTGGAACGTGGGTATCGCCACCGGCGACCTGGCCGAGAACCTCAATGCCCCGATTCTTGTCGCCACTCTCGAGACGCAAAAGAACCGGCTCATCCGCGGCGATGGCCCCACCCTGCTGGTGGTCGACGAATACCAGATGCTCGGCGACGAAGACCGAGGCCTGAACTACGAATTGGCGCTGGCGCTGGCTCCGCCGCAAACCCAACTCCTGCTGCTCAGCGGCTCAGTGGCCAACCCGGAGCAGGTGGCCAACTGGCTGCGTCGGCTGGGTCGGGCCGTCGAGGTCGTGAAGCACACCGTTCGTCCCGTACCGCTGGACGAGGTGTTCGCCAACGAACTCAACTGGCGATTGCCGCCGGAAATACGCGGCTACTGGCCACGCCTCTGCGCCAAGGCCTTGGCCGAAGGCTTGGGCCCAGTGCTGCTCTTTGCTCCACGACGGGCCCACGCCGAAGAACTCGCCTCCGACCTGGCCCGACAACTGCCGTGTCCGCACCCCTTGCAACTGACCGAGGCCCAGAAACGCCTCGTCGGTGAGCCCTTGGCCAAGATGCTCAAATCGCGGGTGGCCTACCATCATAGCGGATTGAGCTACGCCGTGCGGGCCGGTGTCATCGAACCCCTCACCAAGGCCGGTCAACTCCGGGTCGTGGTCGCCACCATGGGCTTGGCCGCCGGCATCAATTTCAGCCTGCGTTCCGTGGCCATCACCGCCGCGCAATACAAGCGGGAGGGTCGCGAGATCCCGTTGAGGGGTGACGAGATCCTTCAAATGTTCGGACGTGCCGGACGCCGTGGTCTGGACGAAACGGGTTACGTGCTGGTCAGCGCCAACGAATTGCGCATGCGCGATGGTCACCCCTGCGCACTGGCCCGCTCTGGCATGGTGGATTGGAGTGCCTTGCTGGGGCTCATGGCCGTCGCCGCCGACGCCGGCAAGTCCCCGTTCGTCGAAGCCGTGCGGGTGCAGGAACGACTCTTCACCACCAAGCCCATCATTCTCGGGGTCGAAGAAGCGCTCAAACGACCCGATGCTCCGTGCGGCTGGATGACCGATGCTGAGCGGGCGCGTCAGGTCCGCAAAAAGAATCGGGAAATGCTCAATTCGGCTGGAGAGTGGGAACCCTACCCCTTCTGGCAGGAACGCCCGCTGGGCAAGGTTTGGGTCGCCGAAGCCACCCCTGCGCCGGCCGCAGCGCCCACATCAGGCGAAACCCCACCGGATTCCGCCGCCAGCCGACCGATGACCCTTAAGTCGGCCCTGACCGTTCAGGAGGCTTTGGAAAAAGTCGGCCAAGGCGGCCTGACGGCTCTCGAAGAAACCCCCGAAGGCACTCGCTACGGTCGCACGATGATCGCGGCCGACCGATTGGCCGATGGACGACTGGTCTTGGCCAAGTGGGTCCGTCGTTTGACGCAATGGCACGGACGCGAGGTGAGTCTCGGCGTCTTCACCGAGAACCTCAAACCGCTCCTGGAAAAGCTCCTCGTGCAACAAAAGCTCCCGGTGATCCGTTGGATCGAGCACGAGCAAGTCGCCACCGTCTTGGTGAGCCTGGAACTCCAGACCATCAAGGTGCCCGTGGATCGCCATGGCGTGGCGTTGTGGCGCCCGAAGGAACGCGAGGTGCTCTCGCCCGTCTGCGCCCGTTGCGACTGGACCGAAATTTGTCGCGGGCTCTCGGCCGCACCGGGGACCGCGCTGACCTGGCGTCGCCTCGGCTTGGTCGACGCCCAAGGCAACCCCACCCGCCGCGGACGCGTGGTGAGTTTCTTCTCCGGCGGTGACGGCTTGGCCATCGCGGCCGCACTCGAAGACTCCAGCTATCCGTTGGAGGAGCTGGTCTACGATTTGGCCAACCTCGACGCTGGGTTCCGTTTCTGTGCTGATGGCGACCGGTGGGGAGGTCAGCTGGCCTATGCGTGTCGCAAGGCCTACGGCCCGACCTCGATTGATGGATATCTCGAAACAGGCCTACCCCCCAAATACGGCACCGGAGCCGAGACAGTGGTTCGGCGAATCCATGAAGACCCCGCTTCCAAGGTGCGCTTCATGACCGAGGTGTTGGGTGCCGGTGACATCGATCGCATGATCATCGAGTGGCGCAGCCTGCTGCGGCAAATCGCCCATGCCGCACCGCTGGAATGGCCCCGATGGACGGAGCTGCAGGCCATTTCCAAGACCCTCTTGCACGAAGTGCATTCCCCCACCCTGACCAGCCTGCCCCCGCTGGAATACGCTCAAACCAAACGGATCGATCACCGCTTGATCCTCAGGCGATCCTGACCCAGATCTCGGGTCCTTCCAGAGCCAACCGCCATGCACTCCATTCCTCCGCTCCGTCCCCGGCGATCCATCGACGGTATTTCTGCCGTCCTCCTGCCCTTCCATGCCGACGGACGTCCCGACCGGGATACGTGGGCCGCGCTGGTGGAGCGAACCTGGGCCGCCGGACTGACGCCGGCCGTAAACATGGATACCGGCTACGCGAACTTGCTGACCCCGACCGAGCGGGCCGAGTTCCTCGCCGAAGCCAGCCGACTGGCCCAGGGTCGGCGCTTTGTGGCGGGCGCCTACATTGAAGGCCTCACCGGCGATCCAGCCTCGTTGTACGCCCGAGAGGCCGCAGCCATCCATTCGGCCGGCGGAATCCCCATCCTCTTCCCCTGCTCCGCCACCCAGCACTGGGATCGGGCCCAGACCGTCGCTCTCTTCCGGGCTGTGGGACAGGCCGTGCCTCGGTTTCTCGGTTTTGAACTCGGCACCATGTTCGTGCCCTTTGGCCGAATTTGGGACCTCGACACCTTCCGGGCGCTGCTGGAGGTGCCTCAACTCGTCGGCGCCAAACACAGCTCGCTCAGCCGGGATTTGGAATGGCAACGACTGACGGTGCGCGATGCCGTCCGGCCCGACTTCTGCGTCTACACCGGCAACGATTTGGCCATCGATTTGGTCCAATGGGGCAGCGACTACCTCTTGGGGCTTTCCGCGTTTCACGTTGAGGCCTTCGCAGCCCGGGACCGCGCCTGGGCCTTGGGCGACGGACGTTTCTTCGAATTGAACGACTGGTTGCAATACCTGGGCATGATCGCCTTCCGAGCCCCGGTCCCCGCTTACAAGCACACGTGCGCGCAATTCCTCAAATTGCGGGGAGTCATTCCCTGCGACGCCCCACACCCGCGCGGGGCTCGGCGCCCGGATTCCGACCTACCGCTCCTGGCCGACATCGCGGCGCGTCTGGAATCCCTCACGAACGAGTTCGCCCAGGGATCAAACTCGTCGCCATCGGGAGACATCCGCCAGAAAACCCCGTAAGGTCACCCGCGTGCCGGACATCGTTCTGTCCACCCTCAACGCAAAGTACCTCCACGCCTCCTTCGGGTTGCGCTGCCTCATGGCCAACCTGGGAGAACTGCAGTCGCGGGCCAAGATCCTGGAGTTCGACATCAACCAGCGACCGTTGGACATCGCTGAAGCGCTCCTAGAAGCGAACCCGCGAATCCTCGGACTGGGCGTCTACGTGTGGAACGCCGGCCCAACGCTCGAACTCCTCAGCATCCTGCGCCGCCTGAGACCCGATCTCATCGTGGTGCTTGGAGGGCCTGAGGTCAGCTACGAGTGGGATCAGCAACCCATCATCGGCTTGGCCGACCATGTGATTACCGGTGAGGCCGACCTGGCCTTCGCATCGCTGTGCCGGAACTTGCTGTCAGGAACCGATCCCCGACCGCCCAAACTGATAGCCGCTCCGGTGCCGGATGTGGCGGCCCTGGCCTCGCCCTACGAACTCTACGATGCGCGCGACCTCGAACACAGGGTGGTCTACGTGGAGGCCTCTCGGGGGTGCCCGTTCACCTGTGAATTCTGCCTGAGTTCCCTCGAGATCCCCGTGCGCCAATTCCCGCTGGATGACTTTTTGGCTGCGATGCAGCGATTGCATGACCGAGGTTTGCGCCGCTTCAAATTCGTCGACCGCACCTTCAACCTCAACCTCGCCACCAGCCGACGGATCCTTGAGTTCTTCCTCGAGCGGCTCAGCCCGGAACTCTTCGTCCATTTCGAAATGATTCCGGACCGGTTGCCCGCAGAGTTGCGGGAACTCATCGCCCGATTCCCGGCAGGCACGCTGCAATTCGAGGTCGGCATCCAAACCTTCGATCGGCAAGTCGAGGCACGGATTAGTCGACGCCAGAACCACGATCGACTCGCCGACAACTTCCATTGGCTCCGGCAGCACAGCGGCGTGCACTTGCATGCGGATCTCATCGTAGGCCTTCCGGGTGAAACCCTGGAGTCCTTTGGACAAGGCTTTGATCGATTGATCGGACTCGGGCCCCAGGAAATTCAGGTCGGTATTCTCAAGCGCCTGCGTGGGACTCCCATCATTCGGCACGATGCGGAGTGGCAAATGGTCTACAACCCCCACCCGCCCTACGAGGTACTCTCCACACGCACCCTGGACTTCGCCACGCTGGCCCGCCTGCGTCGGTTTGCGAAGTTCTGGGACCTCTTCGGCAACAGCGGCAATTTCGTGGAGAGC
>CAMATE010000175.1 GCA_945861075.1 Akkermansia muciniphila | reverse complement strand
GTGGCTGCGCTCAAGACCGGTGGAATCCTTCCCGCGGATGGCGATCCGGTTTCTTCCGCGCCTCCCACTGCCAACAATTCCAAACCCACCGTGGCCGTTGTGCCCCCGGTGCCAGCCCCGGTAGTGCCCTCTCCGGTTTCTGTTCCGGTCCCGGTGACTCCGCCGGCCCCGGTCGCGGTCGCTCCGGTGGTGCTGGAGCCGGAAGGCCGTGAATCGGGCGGTGGTTCAGCCCAGTCGTCCATCCAGTATTCGGAGAAGGTTCGCATTGTCAGCCGGGTGGGGAAAGTCGTCCGAAGCCTCGAGCCGCAGTCTCCTTCTCATTATCAACTGCGCAGCCCTCAGCGCGGCGAGGGAATGCTGGGCTTCTTGCTGGATCAGAAGGACACCCAGACGCCGGTCAGCGGATTTCGGGGCAAGACCGTTCGGGTGGTCGCCGAGGAATATGTGGATCCGCGCTATCGGACCCAGGTCATCCTGCGCGTGCAATCCATCGAAGAAGCTTCTGCCCGCTGAGGGGAAGCTTGGGTCCGTAGGAATCATCCCATGAACAATCTCATCGACGGTCGTGCCATCGCGGCCGACATCCATCAGGAAACCTTGGTTCGGGTTTCCGCCTTGAAGCATCGCGGCGTCCAACCGGGTTTGGCTTTCATCCGGGTCGGGGAAGATCCGGCCTCTCAGGTCTATGTGGGCATGAAGGAGAAGAAGGCGCTGGAATTGGGGATCCTATCCCACACCACGGTGCTGCCAGAGAAGACCACCCAGGCCGAGCTGCTCGCCCTGATCGCCCGCTTGAACGCCGACCCGCTGTGTCATGGCATTTTGGTTCAGGCTCCGCTGCCGCGGCATATGGATTCGGCCGTGATCTACTCCGCCGTTCTGCCGGGCAAAGACGTGGACGGGTTTCATCCGGTCAATGTGGGGCGCCTGATGCTGGGTGATGCCGGAGGGTTCTTGCCATGCACTCCCGCTGGAGTGCACGAGTTGCTCGTGCGCAGCCGGGTTCCGCTGCAAGGGGCTGAAGTGGTGGTGCTGGGCCGCGGCAACATCGTGGGCAAGCCCATGGCGTCGATCTTGATTCAGAAATCTCCGAGGGCCAATTGCACGGTCACCCTTTGCCACAGCGCCACGCGCGACATCGCTGCTCATTGCCGACGGGCCGACATCCTGATCGCGGCCATGGGGATGCCGGAGTTCTTGCGGGCCGACATGGTTCGCGACGGCGCCGTGGTCATTGATGTCGGTGTCAATCGCATCAGTGATTCGTCTCGTCCCACCGGAACACGATTGGTGGGCGACGTTGCTTTTGCTGAGGTTCAGCCCAAATGTTTGTGGATCACGCCCAACCCGGGAGGGGTGGGTCCGATGACCATCGCCATGCTCTTGGCCAACACCGTCACTGCGGCCGAAAGACAGACTTAGAAAAGTTTAAAAAATCCGTTGACGCACGATTGCGTCCCTGCCAGAACTTCCCCACACACGGAACAAATCAAACCACAATGAACACCAAATCGCTCCTCTTGGCCGCTGTTGTCGCGGCTGTCGGCGCTGTCTCTGGCTCCGCCCAGGTGACCAGCCAGAACATCGTTGGATACGTCCGCTTGAGCCTGAACCAAGGCTTCAACCTGATCGGTAACCAGCTCAACAACGGTGACAACAAGGTTGGCACCGTCCTGAACGTTCCGGATGGCACCGCCGTCTACAAGTTCGATGGCAAGTACACCTTCAACTCCTTTGTTGACGGCGCTTGGGACGCTCCTGGCATGACCTTGACTCCGGGCGAAGGCTTTTTCATCAAGGTTCCGACCGCCACCACCATCACCTTGATCGGTGAGGTCAGCCTGAACAACAGCAAGGCTCTCGCTGCTGGTATCAATCTCTTGTCGGTTCCTGTGCCCTTGGCTGGCGCTCTCACCGACGCCGCTGCCGGTGGCTTGACTGCTGCTGAAGGTGACGTCGTCTATCAATGGACCGGTGCCTCGTTCGTTTCCAAGGAATACGTTGACGGCGCTTGGGCCCCGTCCGCTCCGACCGTCAAGGTGGGCGAGGGTTTCTTCTTGAAGGGTGCCGCTCGTACCTACTCCCGTAATTTCTCTGTCAACTAATCAGTCCTAACAGAAATAACCATGAACAAGTTCGCTTATCTCGTTGCCGCTTCGGCTTTGGTCGTGTCGGCTTTCGGTCAGGGATCGATCGACATCGGTAACCGGGGCCTGGCTCTGGTCACCTCTGCTGCTCAGCCTGCCGGTATCACTGGCACCAGCTTTGTCGCTCAGGTCTGGTACGGTGCTTCCGCTGGTGCTCTGACGAAGAACTTCGCTCCGTCCCCGTTCCGCGTTGCCACGACGAGCTCACCCGGTACTTGGAACCCCGCCGGTGTCGGTGGCCCAGGTAACGCCATCCAGACCCTCGACGGCTTCGCTGCTGGCAGCACCGTGACCTTGCAGGTCGCCGTTTGGGATTCCGCTGTTGCTGGTGCTGGTGCCGCCTCGGCCCTCGCCAAGGCTCCTGGCACCGGTCTCTCCGAGACCTTCACCTACACCATCCCGACCGATCCTCTCGCGATCCCGGGCGGCATGGGTAACATGAAGACCTTCGCCTTGGCTGCTGGCGCCCCGGTTATCCCCGAGCCGACCACCGTCGCTCTGGGCGCTCTCGGTGCCGCTGCGCTCCTCTTGCGCCGTCGCAAGTAATTTTGGTTTGATCCTTCAAAACCACCTTGGGTAACCAAGGTGGTTTTTTGTTTTATGCGCCTGGCCGGGCGTGACGGGAGGGTGATAGCGCTTGGGAAGAACCTTGGAAGGCCGGTGGAATCCCTCGAAATCCGAGTCGTTCTTTCCCAAGCGACCGCCCCGACATCGGGACTCGTGTCAGGAGTTCTTTTGCCTGTAGGAACCGTCCGTTTCCCAATGACTCAACCTGGCAACAGGTGGTTACCGCGATAGATGTGTTGGCCGGTGCGCCGCCAGAAGTCGCTGCCAGGGTAGTGAAGCACTCCCCATGTTCGGTTCAAACAGGGGTTAGCAACTCACGGTGCCGACATTTCCTGATTGGGAAAGGATGGCTTGGCGCGCTGCTCCGTAGGCCCCGGCCAAATCGCCCAAACTGGCTGGCAAGATTCGGACTCCCAAGCCCGCTGGACACCATTCATGGCGTTGCAAGGTTTCGGTGAGCCATTCGAAAAGATCAGGACCTGCCTGAGCAATTCCGCCGCCCAAGATGACAGCCTCGGGATCGAGCACGTTGATCAACGAGTTGATGCCGATCGCCAGACTTCGGACGGAATCTTGCCAGAGGGCTTTCGCTGGAAGATCACCGTGTCGCGCATCCCGGACCAAGGCCTCGGTGGATGTGTAGCGTCCCTGACTCCGTTCCCTCAGGGTCTTGTTTCCGATGGCCATTTCCAACGATCCCGGTGTGCCGACGTCGTCGTTTTTGGCCGACGAATCAAGGGTGATGTGCCCCAGGTGGCCGGCGCGCCCCAGATGACCGCGGAGCAGGTGACCATCCACGATGGCTGCTCCGCCAACGCCCGTGCCCAGCGTGAGCATGAAGACGTTTTCAAGGCCTTGAGCTGCGCCGATCCAAGCCTCTCCCAGCAATGCCGAATGGGCATCGTTCAAGACAAAGATGGGCTTGGGAAAGCCGAGATACTGTTGCCAGTCCAAGCCCTCGAGTCCCCGCAAGCGTCCGGGCATGTGCATGATGGATCGAGCATCCCGTGCGGCCAAACCCGGGGCCGACAAGCCAATGGCGACTGGCCAACCCCGGCGCATTCGCAGGTCCAAGACCATTTCCTGGATCCGGCCTGCCCATTCCATTTCCCGGTCCTCGAACGGGATGGATTCCTGCTCGAGGGTTTGCCCCACCGCATTGACGGCCACGGTCTTGATGCGGGATCCGCCCAGATCGATTCCCAGAAAATACGGTTCTGTTCCGGATGCGGTGTTCATGGTGATGGTAGAAGGCAAGGAGGCGATGATCGGTCGGGTGCCGTCGAAGCGGCCGCCTCTGAGACCGACCAACCGCCGTCGATGGCGATGACTTGTCCGGTGACGAATCGGCTGCCTTCTGAAAGCAGCCAGACGACCGCCGCATCCAGGTCATCAGGGCGTCCCATGCGCCCACCGTCCAACGGTTGTTTGCGGGTGATGAAATCTTGGATCGTGGCGTTGGTTTGAGCCCGGAGGGACATGGGGGTCGCGGTGAGCCCGGGTGCCACGAGGTTGACGCGGATATTGTGTGGGGCGTAGGCAGCTGCGGATGCCTGAGTCATTCCAACCAACGCCGATTTGGCGGTGGCATAGGCCAGGGTCCCGAAGAGTTCCGGGGAAGGGGAGTTGGCCAAGACCGACCCGCAGTTCAGGATGCAGCCGGGTTGTTTTTCCCGGAGGAACCAATGGATGGCCGCGCGGTTGGAGAGGAACGCCGTCGTCAGGTTCAGGTCCAGGGTTTGCTGCCATCCGCTCAGCGGAATGGTATGCAACGGCCCATCACCCCAAGCGCGCCCGCTGCCTCCGGCGACGTGGTAGAGACAATGGAATCCTCCGAAGCGCTCGACGCAGCGATCGATAGCCGCCACGGCTGTTTCGGGCTCCCGGGCATCGGCGATGATCACCTCGAGCCGATCTCGGACAGGGTGAATGTTGGCCGCATCGGGCAGGGGATCGCGTCCCACCACCACGACGCGAGCCCCCTCTCGCAGGCACGCTTCCGCAGCCGACCAACCGAGGCCTCGGGTGCCTCCGATGATCACCAGACACCGACGGTCCAGTGCGCCAGACAACGTGGGATTAGTCGCGGTAGCGTCGGGTGAGGTCGCCATAGGCATCAATGCGTCGGTCTCGCAGGAACGGCCAGTGCGTCCGGGTGACGTCCACCTTCGCCAAATCCACCGTGACCAACAAATTCTCGGGCTGATCCACCGAAGCCTTGCCCAGCAACTGGCCGCTGGTGCCGGCGACAAAGCTTTGGCCCCAGAATTCGAGGCCATCGCCGCCGATCGGTTGTTCGAGTCCGATTCGATTGATGGCGGCCACGTAGCATCCGTTGGCGACCGCGTGGGAGCGCTGGATGGTTTCCCAAGCGCCATGTTGATGGGCGCCGTATTCGGCCTTCTCCGAGGGGTGCCAACCAATGGCCGTGGGATAGAACAGGATTTCAGCCCCGCTCATGGCGGTGAGTCGAGCCGCCTCCGGGTACCATTGGTCCCAGCAAATCAGAACGCCGATGCGGCCGAAGTGGGTGTCCCAAGTCCGGAATCCAGTGTCTCCCGGGGTGAAGTAGAACTTCTCGTAGAACAGCGGATCATCCGGGATATGCATCTTGCGGTAGATTCCCAACAGGGATCCATCGGCATCGATGATCACGGCGGTGTTGTGGTAAAGGCCTTCAGCCCGTTTTTCGAAGAGTGAGGCGATGACGACGACACCGTGTTCCTTGGCCAGATTCTGGAAGGCTTGGGTGCTGGGCCCGGGAATGGGCTCCGCCAACTCGAAGTAGCGGTGCTCTTCCGACTGACAAAAATATTGGGAACAGACCAACTCCTGTGTGCAGAGGATTTGGGCGCCATTCTTGGCGGCTCGAGCCCCCGCTTCGAGGCAGGCCTTCAGGTTTTCCTGAGGATTGGGCCCGCAGGCATGTTGCAGAAGACCGAGGGTCACCGTTCGGGTCTTGGGACGTGGGTTCATGGTGGCGTTCAGGATTCATCTCCCGGGCTGCAGTGGAGTGGACTGCTCTTCTGCAGGCGCTCGGATCAGGAAACCGATGGTGTTGGGGGAAGGCTGCAAGTCAAGGTCACCGGATACTTGAAACGATTTGCCAGATTCAATACGGCGTCAAAACGGATAAAAACCGCGCTTTCATTGGGTTTTTCTCTTGCGACACGCGTGGGCGCATTGCTAAATCCGCTCCGAAGTCGTTTCGGAATTCCACACACATCCCAACAAAATCCAATATTATGGCCAAAGCTGCTAAAGCCCTCACCAAGTCCCAGATTACTGCCGTGCTCGCCGAGAAGGCGGAGATCACCAAGAAGCAAGCGCTGACCGTTCTCGAGGCGCTGTCTGAGTTGGCCTACAAGAACGCCAAGAACACCTTCACGTTCCCCGGCGTCGGTAAGTTGGTCTTGGTCAACCGCAAGGCCCGTGTGGGTCGCAATCCGGCCACTGGTGCTGAGATCAAGATTCCGGCCAAGAAGGTCGTGAAGTTCCGCGTGGCCAAGGCCGCGAAGGACGCGATCCTCGGTTCCAAGTAATCTGACCATTTCATCGGTTTTTCAGGGCGCCCGCTAACCGGGCGCCTTTTTTATTCCCGGGGCAGTGGGGCAGTGGATCTCTTTCGAGGTTAGGGAAGCGTTTTGGACTGGAGCTGCTCCTCTCGAATTCGGGTTGGGAGGAAACCAGGAAGTGGAGGGAATGTTAAGGTTGCGTGTTTCATGATGAAACGACTTTGCCTTTCCTGCGGGTTTTCCAAACTATGAGCAACCCTATGGATGACGCCTCCGTTTCATCGAGACTCTTCGTCACCCGGAAATTGCCGTGGATTTTGGCCGCAACGGTATTTGCCGTCTTCCTGCTGACGCGCAATGTCTGGATCGGAGTCAACAGCCTACGCCCCGTCTACGAGGCGGCTGGTTGGGGTTTTGAAAATGCGTTTTCACAACCCCTCAACCAGATCTTCGGTCTCATCGTCTCGTCGTTGGCAGGTGCGCGGTTCCCGGCGCAGGCCAATATCCTGACGGCGGTCATGGCGGCGGCTGTCGTCTATCTTCTCGCCCGAAGCGTGGCTTTGTTGCCTCACGACCGACGCCATGAGGAGCGCATCCGCGAATTCTCCGACATCGCGCTCCTGAGCATCCGGTTGGCATGGGTTCCTCCCGTCTTGGCTGTGGGACTGCTGGCCTTCCAGTTGACCTTTTGGCAGCACGCGACGGCCTTCACGGGCGAAATGATCGACTTGCTGATCTTCGCGGTGGCGGTGCGCAATCTGGTCGAATATCGACTGGATCAAAAGGAGTCCCGCCTGTGGATCGTTTCGGCCCTCATCGGAGTAGGCATTGCCAACACCCATGCCTTTATCGGATTTGCGCCGATGTTCCTGGTGGCCATGGTTTGGATCCGTGGCTGGAGCTTCTTCAATTTGGGCTTCCTCTCCCGAATGCTGCTGGCGGGCCTCGTTGGCCTTTCGCTACTGCTTTGGATTCCGCTGTCAGCGCGCATGACCGGACGTTTCGATGACGGTTTCTGGACCATGTTCCAAGCGGGCTTGAGCTTGAAGGTCGGCCATCTCCTGATGTTTCCGCGGGGTCGGTTTCTGTTCCTGTTTTTGGTGATGATCGCTCCGTTGGTGGGCGCTGGAATCCGCTGGCCGTCCCGTATGGGTGCTGGTTTGGACACTTTGGCTGCGACGCTGGCGTGGCAGGGACTTG
>CAMATE010000174.1 GCA_945861075.1 Akkermansia muciniphila | reverse complement strand
GGCTTCTTGCAAACCGGTCCCTCGACCACCGAAGCGATCCCGCCCGACACCGCCAACGCATAAGCCACCGGATGCACCACGAGGGTGTCCACGGGCACGCGCTGCTGAATGGCCACGCTGAGTTCGGCCAAGCCCTTCCAGTCGCGCGGCGAGGCATCCAGACCCAGCACGCCGGCGATCTCGTAGGCTTCCTTTTCGTTGAGCCCGAGGATCACGTCGAAGCGGCTCTGGAACTTCACGATCAGGTCCAGCGCATGGCGGATGTCTTCGGCGGTGCGCTTCTCCGGGTCGGCCAGATCGAAGAAGATCTTACGACGCGGCCCCTGCAGCGTGGGCATGAGCTCTGCGTGCAAGCTCTCCCAGATGGCCGACATGTGCGGGAGCATGGTCCAGTTGACGAAGGCCACGAGGCTGGAGGACGCGAACTTGGCGGCGAACTTCTCCTTGCCGAAGCGCTGGCACAAGTTGTCCCAGTGGATTTGCTTGAGGGTGTAGTGCTTGCCCACCATCAGCTTGCCGTCCTCGAACTCGAGGGCGTCGGTGAAGCCGGGCTCACAAATGGTGTGAACTTCGGCACGTGCGGCAAACGGCTCGAACACCGGATGCAAGGCCGGCCATCCCAAGGAACCCACGTACGTCACGCCGATGCCCAGGCTGGCCAGTGCATTGGCCATGATCGGACCGTTGCCGCCCAACTTGGTCAGCACGTTCACCAATTCGACATTGGTGCTGCGGCCGGCTGCGGCAGCCAATCGCTGCGCGTAGGCGGCGATGGTCGGAATGCGATCGAAGCGGACGGCATCGTAGCGCTTGTCCACCACGTGAAGGATTTCATCCACGAATCCATCCAGACCGACAAAGGCGGTCAGCGACGGAACCTGAGCCGCGGCAGCGGCAAGGCGGGAGGCGACGGAGGCACGGAATTCAGGCGTGTTCTGCATGGTCTATGAATCCGGAGTAAACCGGAGGCGCGCCGAATATGGCCATTGCCCGGCCGGGGTGAAGTCGGAAAGCGCCCGAACCCGCCTCCACGTTCAATCCACCGTGACGCCCAAAACCTCGAGCAGGTGGTCCAATTCGTCATTGCTGTTGAACTGGACATCCAACCGACCCTTCCCGCCCTTGTAGTGCAGGGCGATGCGAAGACCCACGCGGTCGCGGATGCGATTTTCCAAATCTGTGAGATGCGGATCGACCGGTACCGGTACCGAAGCCGCGCGAGGATCCACCGCCAGCGACGGAGCGGCCGGATCCTTCTTGGCGATGGCGGCCTCGAGTTGGCGCACGGTCCATCCTCCGCGCATCGCGAGGCGGGCGAGCATCTCCTGTTGCTGGGGATCCTCCACACTCAGGATGACCTTGGCGTGGCCCACCGAAAGACCGCCATCCCTCACCACTTCTTGCACCGTCGCCGGCAGCTTCAACAAACGCGTGGCATTGGCCACCACCACGCGACCGCGACCCACTTTCTTGCCGACCTGTTCCTGGGTGAGGGAGAACTGGGTCATCAACTGCTGATAGCCCAAGGCCTCATCAATGGGGTTGAGGTTCTCGCGCTGCAGGTTCTCGATGAGCGCGAGTTCCAGCACCTCCAAATCAGTGGCCACCCGCTCGATCACGGGAACCTCGGTCAGACCGGCGAGCCCCGCGGCGCGCCAGCGGCGCTCACCGGCGATCAACTCAAAAAACTCACCCACCACCCGCACCACCAGCGGCTGGATGATGCCTTGCTCACGAATGGAGTCGGCCAGTTCAGCCAGGGATTCCGGGGGGAATTCTTTCCGCGGTTGCAGGGCTGACGGACGAATCCGATCGCGTGAGATCTTACGCACAGCCGAACCAGGAGCCGGTGGAGCCGGTGCCGGCGGAACAGGAGGCTGACCAACAACCGGAGCCGGACTACCGGTGACAACAGGCTGTGTGGGCACTGACGACGTCGGTGGCGCGGCGAAGGGGGATTTGATTCCCCCACCCATCAGCGCTCCCAATCCGCGTCCCAAGGCCGGTCTCGACATGACCCTCACTCTAGGGACCCACCGATCCGGGTGGCAAAAGGGATTTCAGCCAACCCGCGGGTAAATCCCTCCCCAGCCCATCTGGTCACGGGCGGATGGCCTGAAAGATCGTCCGGGCCATCAAGGTCGCCCCGGCAGCATTCGGGTGAATCTTGTCGGGGAACATCTCGGGGTAGCCAGTCAGGGCATCATTGAGATCGATGACGGGCACCTTCTTGTCGGTGGTGACGGCCATCAAGGCCGGGATCACGCCGTCGTCCAGGATATGGCCGGTGATGCCCCAGGTGTCGGAATACACCGGCACCGGGAGGCAGGCCCACACCTGGGGCTTGGACTTGAGTCCACGGAATTGGTCCACGATCCAACGCGTTTCCTGCTCGAAAAAGGCCTGATCCTTCCAGTTCTGAGGCTTGGTATCGTTGGTTCCCAGTTTGAGGATGACCATGTCCGGCTGCCAGGCCATGGCCGCCTTGAACTCGTCAGTGTTGGCGTACGGGAGGTCTCCAACCCGGCTGAGGGTGGCACCGCTCCGCCCGAAATTGCGCACCTCGAAGCGGTTGCCCAAGAGTTCGCCCAATTGCTTCGGATAGTTGTTCTTCTCGCGCTCTTCGACCCCCGCTCCAAAGGTGATGCTGTCACCCACGCAAGCCACCTTGATCACGCGCCAACCGCCTTTGCGGTCTTCGAAATCCTCAATCTTGATGAGCTCCGGCCGGAGCTTGCGACGGCAGCCCCAGGAAATCGCACCAGCGGCCAGCGGCAAGAGTGTCAGGAAATCGCGACGTTTCATCCGGCCCGATGAAAGCGGGGACCCGACCCGTGCGGCAAGCGGGGTGTTGGGCCTTTCTTCGAATTCTCGTCCCGATGCGCCCGGGAATCCCATCGCCCCACTCAGTGCGACACCGTGTTTCCAGGCACCCGGTTTTGCAGCACGGCCTGAGTTTGATCGGTGCGGAACTGCTCATAAGCCGCCCGGAACTGCGGGTATTTGTTCCCAAGAATAGCCGTCGCCAACAGGGCGGCATTGATGGCACCCGCCTTGCCAATGGCCATAGTGCCGACCGGCACGCCCCCGGGCATTTGGACAATGCTCAGCAGGGAGTCCATGCCGTTAAGCGCCTTGGACTGCACCGGCACGCCCAAGACCGGCAACGCCGTTTTGCTCGCGCACATGCCCGGCAGGTGGGCCGCCCCGCCCGCTCCGGCGATGATCACTTCAATGCCCCGCCCAGCCGCGGCCGCAGCGTATTGAAAGAGCAGGTCCGGCGTGCGATGCGCACTCACGACCGAAGCCTCATAAGGCACGCCCAGGGCCGCCAACTGGCGGGCCGCAGACTCCATCGTCTCCCAATCGGACTGGGAACCCATGATGATGCCGACCAGCGGGGAACTCATAAAGGGTGAGAGTGACCTCTCCACGGAGAGATGTTCAAGCCTTGGAGCGGGCCGTCACCGTCCACTCCGGTCGGTCGAAAACCCAAAGCGGGTCTGGGACTGATACGCCTTCCCCGGACGGACCACCGTCGAAGGGAAATTCGGATGATTGGGGGAGTCGGGAAAGTGCTGTGTTTCGAGACAAAAGGCCCCATGCCGCGGCTGGTGCACGCCGTCAAAATGGTTGGCGGTGTACAGTTGGATGCCGGGCTCCGTGGTGTGGCAGGTCATCCTTCGGCCGGAATTTGCATCGAAGATCCGCGCCGCCAATTGCAACCCGTCGCCGCGTCGATCGATGACAAAATTGTGGTCGTAGCCCTTCGGGCCCCGCACGTCGCGGATCCGCTCGCCGATGCGGTGGAAGGCACGGAAGTCAATCGGAAGGCCGGCCACGGGGGCGATCTCGCCAGTCGGGATCATCGCAGCATCCGACGGGGTGTATTGGTGGGCCTGGATTTGGAGTTCGTGTCCCAAGACATCCCCGTTGCCCGCGCCCGCCAGGTTGAAATAGGCGTGGTTCGTCAGGTTCACCACGGTGGCCCGGTCGGTCTCAGCGCGGTAGGTGATGAGCAACTCGTTCTGCTCGTTCCACGCGTACGTCACGGTGACGTCCAAATGGCCGGGGTAACCTTCCTCACCATCGACGCTGCGATAGCGGAATTCAGCGATGGCGGTGCTGTCCTCGACCCTCGTGCGGGAACTCCAGAGCTTCGAGGCGAATCCTTCCTGGCCGCCATGGATATGATTGCCTCCCTCGTTGGCGGTGATGCGCACCTCCCGGCCCTCCAGCGTGAACCGCGCACCGTGGATTCGATTGGCGTAGCGGCCGATGACCGAGGCGGCGGGCAGCCCCCGCTGGTAGGCGTCCATCGAATCGCCACCGAAGACGACGTTGGCCGACTGGCCGCTCCGATCCGGCACCTGGATAGACGTGATCGTGGCCCCGTACTCCGAGACCCCAACCGTGGCACCCGAAGCGTTCTTCAGAGTGTGCAGGCGGACAGGACGACCATCGGGCATCCGGCCGAAGTCGGTGCTGGCCACCGAGGCTGTCTTCGGTCGGCCCGCAGTGGCACAACCTCCCAGCCAGCCCCCGGCGACGGGAAGGACGGCGGCGACGGCGAGGTGTCGGAGGGCTTCGCGACGCGACAGAGAAGAAGCATTCATGGGAATCGGTGGCGATGACTACAGCCACCGATCGGACCAGAGATCAAGCCTGCGGGAGTTGGGACAAGGCCACCGCGAAGCGGCGCTGGACACGGTCGCGACCCAGAACCTCCAAAAGATGGTACAAGCTCGGACCCACCAGTTTTCCGGTACAGGCCGCACGCACGGGCTGAACCAAGGCACCGACCTTGACTCCAAGTTCGGCCGCCAAGGCCTTGAGGGTCGCCTCGAGGGCTGGTGCTTGAAATTCGCTCAAGGCTCCAAAGGCTGCATCCAACTTCTCCAACGGCAGCCGAGCGGCGGCGCTCAGGGCCTTGGACCGGGTCTCGGGCTCGACCGGCACCGCATCATCCGGGGCGAAGTAGAAGTCCACGAAGGCGGGCAGATCTTTGAAGAGCTTGCCCTTCTCGCGGGCGGTCTCGAGGGCTGCGGCGACGTACTCGGGCGGGAAGGCGGCCGTGGGTATGCCGGCGCGGGCCAAGGCGGCGACGCCCCGTTCCACGAACCGGGCGGGCTCCATGATGCGCGTGTGCTCGAAGTGCAGGGCTTCGAGCTTTTTGACGTCGAACTTGGCCGGACTGCGGTTCACGCGGTCGAGCCCGAAACGGGCAATCAACTCGGACACCGGCAAGAACTCCTTGCCGTCGGCCGGCGCCCAACCCAGCAGCGCCAGGTAGTTGAGGACGGCCTCGGGCGTAAACCCATCGTCCTGATAGTTGGTCACATGGGCACCGTGGTCGCGCTTGGACATCTTCGAACCATCCGGGTTCAGGATGAGCGGGATGTGCGCATACTTCGGTGGTTCCACTCCGAAGGCCTTGAACAGGGCAATGTGCTTGGCGGTGTTGGCCAAATGGTCCTCACCCCGAATGACATGGGTGATGCCCATTTCCAGGTCGTCCACCACGTTGACCAAGTGGAAGACCGGGTTGCCGTCGCTGCGCACCAGAACCCAATCCGGGTCGGCCTCTTCGCGATCGGTCAAGGGACGCAGCACATCACCGATGATGAGATCGGGAATGGTGATGGCCTCGCGGGACATCCGGAAGAACACCGCTCCATCGCGGTCATAGGCGAAGCCCTTGTTGCGCAATTCCTGGATGCGCCGGGCATAAATTTCGCCCCGACGACTCTGGAAGTAGGGACCGCAATCGCCGCGACTCAGGCAGGCGGTGTCGCCGGTGGTGGGACCTTCGTCCCAGTCGAGACCCAGCCAACTGAGGCCGCGCAAGATGACATCAATGGCCTCCTGGCTGTTGCGCTGGGTGTCCGTGTCTTCGATGCGCAAGATGAACTTCCCGCCATGATGGCGGGCGAAGAGCCAGTTGAAGAGGGCCGTGCGGGCCCCACCAATGTGCAGGTAACCCGTCGGTGACGGCGCAAAGCGAACTCGAATCGGAGCGTCCATTTCTGATACCGATCCTAGGGCTTAATGAGCCGATGGGAAACGAGGATCGGCATTCCGGATTTGGGATCTCCAAACCCGGACCTCCACTCACTCCGGCGACCGGACTGCAGACGAACGATTCAGTGCTTCAGGAACTCGTCCAAGGCCACTCGAGTGATGCGCCAGGCAGACCCGATCTTTTTGCCCTTGAGGGATCCGTCACCCAAGGCGGCCAGCACGTCCGCCTCGGAAACGCCGAGGCTCTGGGCGACGTCAGCCGGCGAGAGCAGTTCCGGAATCGCCGCAGCTGCGCCCGATGCCGAACCAGCGGCCATCGAGGCACCGATCACCGGAGGCGCACCGGTACCGAGATCGCGGGCGATTTGCGTTCCCAGCGCGAACTGAGCGGCCAAACCGGCAACCCCGCCACCACCCGGCTGCTTGAGCGACTCGGCCAATTGCAGTTTCACGTAGTCGTTCAGGTTGCCGATGGCGGCCATGCTGGATCGCTTGTCGATGGCGCCTTCGACCTCCGGCGGGACGCTGACGTTTTCAACAATGAAGCTACCCAGTTCGATGCCGTACTTCTCGGTGAGGATCGGGTTCAGGAGCGGCAGGAGCGCGTCACCCAACTCGGAATAGCGGGCCGCCAAGTCGAGCACCGGCACCTTGGAACTGGCGACCGCATCGCTGAAGGCACTGACAAAGCGAGACCGCATGGTGTCCTGGAACTCATCGATGCGGAAGTGATGGTCGGTGCCTGCCACGTCCTTGAGGAACACCGGCACATTGACGATGCGGAAATCGTAGGTGCCAAAGGCGCGCACCCGAACGATGCCGAAGTCCGGATCCCGTACCATGATGGGATTGCTTGTGCCCCACTTGTTGCCGGTGAAGAGCCGGGTGTTGACGAAGTAGACATCGCACTTGAAGGGCGACTCGAAATTGTACTTCCAGCCCAACAGCGTGCTGAGAACCGGGATGTTCTCAGTCTTGAGGGTGTGTTTGCCGGGGCCGAAGGTGTCGACGTATTGGCCCAGATACACGAACTGAGCCTTCTGCGACTCGCGGACCAGGAGCTGGGCTCCGTTTTTGATCTCCTTGTCTTGGTCTGGAAAACGCCAGCTGAGGGTGTCCCGTGAGTCGTCTTCCCACTGGATGATCTCCAGGAACTGCGTCTTGAGGTAGTCGATGATGCCCATGGTGCGTGTTCTCCTTGTTGGCCGACGGTTTCCCGTTTGAAAACCGAGATGGGCCAACCTTCCCTGAAGCAGACCAAACACGAAACCGGAATTTGGCCACCCATTTTCCAACCCTTAGAGCCTGTCTGAAAATGGGGAGGGGTTCTGTTTGGGAGGGAAGGGTTCGATTGGCAAGGCGCGAGGAGGGAGCAGACCCGCAGCGGTCTGTGACCGACAAGCAACGCCGCCAGCGGGCCC
>CAMATE010000173.1 GCA_945861075.1 Akkermansia muciniphila | reverse complement strand
AACCAGAGCGCTCAACATTACATCACCGAGGAGGTGGGCCAGACCATCAACCAGTTTCAGCCCGGATCCGATGAGCGCACCCGGATCGAACAGCTGACCTACCGCGAACGCTACCTCCGGAATTTCCAATTCAAGGGTCGTCATGAATTCCGGGAAGTCGGAGCCGCCCAGCTTGACTGGAGCTTCTCCAGTTCGGGTACCGGCGAGAACTCCCCCGACGAGCGCATCTTCCCGATGATCCTCTTCCCGGCGGGCAATGGTCTCACCAACGTCATCGCCCAGTCGGCCGAGCTGCCCAACATCAACCAACCTTCCCGCTTCTTCCGCGACTCGCAGGACAAGAGTTGGAACTTCCGCAGCGACCTGACAATCCCCTTCACGCCCGGCAACGGTTTGGAGAGTTCCATCAAGGTCGGCGGCAATGTCCTGGAGTCCGAACGCCGTTTACGGGAGCAGCGCTTCGAGTACGAAATCAGCCAAAACAGCGGTGCCAATCAGTCCGATGTGGCGGGCTACGCCAACTCGGTCCTCAACTTTCAGGGCCAGCAATTCGTCACCAACTACACCGGATCGGGCGCCAATGCCCGAACTGCCTACTACTTCCCCAACGCCACCTTCCTGCGCTCGGGTCTTCCCTTCGATGGCTACGGTTACGATGGAACGCAGTCGATTCCCGCGGTGTACGCCATGGCCGACCTGTTCGTGATGCCGAAGTTCCGCCTCGTGGGCGGTGCCCGCTTCGAACAAACCGATCTCCAGGCCGAGGTGCTGCCGCGCAGCCGAATCCTGGGTGCTTCCTCCAGCGGTCGCATCGCCACGACCGACGTGCTGCCTTCGCTCGGTGCCGTCTTCCCGGTGACTTCCAACCTGAACCTGCGGGTCAATTGGTCGCAAACCATCGCCCGTCCGACCTACCGCGAGTTCGCTCCCTTCGAGTACTTCGATACTTTCGATGGTTTGGCCTACCGCGGTAACGCCGACCTCAAGCGCTCGGAAATCGAGAACTACGACGCGCGGATGGAATGGTTCCCTCGCCCCGGCGAATTGCTCTCGGTGGCGTACTTCCGAAAGAACATCCTCAACCCGGTCGAGCCCTACATCGCCGACAACGCGGCGGGCATCGTCAGCTTCACCAACAACGCCAACGCCATCGTGTCGGGCTTCGAGTTTGAAGCACGCAAGAACATGGCCGCACTCGACCCGCTCTTGGCCGGCATCACCCTGGGTGGCAACGCGGCCTTCATCAATTCCGAGGTCGATGTGTTCTATCCGGTAGGCAACGGCGTGGGCCTCTACAACCGGCCGTTGTTTGACCAACCTGAGTACATCCTCAACTCCGACCTTGCCTGGGAAATCGCCCGCAGCCGGACCACCTTCTCGGTGTCCTTCACGCGGAGCGGCCAGCGGTTGGCGGTCGACGGCGGTCAAGGCAGCCCCAACATCTACGAGCAACCCATCAACACCCTCGACTTCTTCGTAAACCAACGTCTGGGACGTCGATGGAAGATGCGCTTCGGGGCCCGCAATTTGCTGGATCCGGACATTCGCCAAACCCTCATCAACGATCTCGGGGCCAGTGAAGAGCGCTACGGCGACAAGTACGTCTTCCGCAGCTACAAGCGCGGCATCACGGTCAGCCTGACCTTGTCGGCCGATTTCTGATCCATTGATCGCCTCTCACGAACTCGGTGGGTCCTCCAACAGGACTCACCGGCCCGGCCGCAGGTAAATGGGATTGGAGTACAGCCACGGGCGACGCTCACCGCCGATGGGCAGCCACAACTCCACCCGATAAACCCCAGCGCGGGTCACGGGATGGTCGAGGGATTCCCCTTCGGACACCGCCTCGACCTGACCGTCGCGGATCAGACGGATCGTCGCCGGCAACGGGGAGCGAATTTCCAGCCGCTGACCGGAAACCCAGGGTCGTTCATCACCCATCACTCCATCCCGGCCGACGCCGGTCACTCGGAAGTCAAACCCACTCGGGTCACCCATCCAATCGTGGCTGACGTACACCTGTCCCGCCTTCACCGCAGCTCTCAGCACCGGCTCTGTCTGCTCCCGGGCCAGAACATGCGTGCAAACATTGCGGAAGGATCGCTCGTAAGGATCGAAATCCAGACGCGCCACAATGGCTCCATTGGTTTTGCCAGCCAGCATGGGACGCAGTGTGGGTCGCAAGGAGACTCGAACCTTCCGCATGTCCTCGTCCTTGTCGACGATGGTCCCCAGAAGCGCCGTCTCGTCGTCGACCTTCTTGAGCAAGAAGATCTGGTTGTGGTGGCAATCATTGGCGGCCACGCCCGTGAAATGACCAGTGGCGTTGGCAGCATCCCATTTGTCGAGATAGGCCTGAGGGTAGAGGCACTGCGAGGCCAGGCAGGCGTCGGGGAATCGCCGCAGCAACTCCGCCAGTTCCTGCAACTTCTCTGGATCAGTGAGGCGCAACACCAACTGCAAGATCCCGGTGAAGTCGCGCTTGGCGTCGTAGTGGCGATTGTAAATCTCCAGCCCGGTCAACCCGCTCATCGAGTGGTCGGGCCGCTCTTCGATATGGGATAGGAAGGCCATGCCGTCTCCGCGGACAACCGCCGGGATCAACTCAGGCACAGGCTTCTCCATGAGCGGGAACACCGATACCTCGGGGTGCAGCAGAAAGCCGCGGGCCTCGGAACCGGGGATAAACAGCACGCCCTCGCGCAAGCCGCGCCAGCTGTCCATGTAGTCGCGGGGCGGACGGAAATGATCCGACAAGAACACCACCCGGACGCCGGCCACTTTCGCAGCCGCGAGCATCTCCTCCGGCTTGCCACCGGTGTGCGAGGAATCGCCGGCATGGGCATGGAACACGCTCCGGAGATCCATGAGGCCATCGGCGCGGGGCAGCCGGTCGTGCCGACGCGATGCCAGCGCGTCCACCGAGGCCTGCACCGCTTGCAGACGCACGGCATCCAGGCGCGCGTTGGGCGAATGACGCGGATTCTCGAGGGGCGGAGCCGCCTGGACGAGCACGCCTGCCAGCGTGAGTGACAACGCTGTCCTCGCGGATTGGATCACGGTTGGGCGGACTCCAAACGTTGGCGGTACTCCTGACGGGCGTGATTGAAGGCGGCGACCGCCTGTCCGTGTTCGGCCCCGGTGAAGAAGCGCTCCTTCTGCTTCCAGCACTGCTCCACCGAGTCCAGGCACCATTGGATGGATCGACGCTCTCGGATGGGTTTGCCAGCGACCTCGATGAAAATGGGGTTGGTGTGCGAACTGGGCAGAATACGCAGAGCGTACCACCCGCTGCGCTTCACCGGATGGGTGATTTCAATCGGTCGGAGAACCCCATCGGCTTCGATCTCCATCCGGGCCACAGGCACTCCGTTCTCGATCAATTCCACCGGCACCTTGCGGCTGGCACCGATGCGGGCCCGTTCCACATGCCAATACGGTTGCTCACTGAATTTGCGCTTCTGGATGGCCACCTGCGGCTGTTCATCCAGTCGGGCCGCCGTTTGCACGCGGAAGACCACGGGTCGTCCCTCCGGCAGAGTCAACTGACTCCCCTTCTCGCCCATGACCACCGCGTCGGCCTGGAAATCCATCAAATGGCTGCGGCCATCTCCAACGTAATTGCGGCCCGCTCGAATGCCTTCGCACCAGTCTTCATAGGACCAGCGCTCCGGAAGCTTCACATAGCTCCGCCCCAAACCCACGCGCTCGCCATAAATGCAGGGGAAATCCGTCTCGCCGCTGATGCGGGTGCGATAGCCGGCATTGAGCGTGTGGTACCAGATGTTCAGCTCCCACGGAAAGGGCGTGTCGACGGTGCTGATGAAGTCCACCGCGGGCACCAGTTTGCCATCCGGACCCGGAACGTTGTGGGTCACGTCCACGATGTACTCGTTGGCTCCGATGCCGCTGAACGGGGGGATCTTGTCGGTGAGCAACTCGGTCGAATCGAGTTCCAGCCCCCAACCACTGTGAGCCGGGCCGGTCAAAGCCCCCTGGGCCTTGGCCCACTTGAGGGTGTTCAGGCCGAGCGTCGGCCAGTGCTTCTTGGAGTCGCCGCCCGGGTACATTTGCTGACGCAGGCGCAGCAGGCACAAATGACCCGAGTTGTGGGACCCAAACCCGCTGACTTCCACGTCGTAGCGCAGCAAGTAGGGCCAGCGGCTGACCGGGTCGTCCGATCCGGTGAAGAACTGCTTCTGGTAGTCGAAGCACGGTCCCCAGGTGAGATTGGCTCCGATCTTGAGGTCTTCACCCAGCACATGGCGCATCATGTCCGCGGCGTGGACTCCTTCGGTCGGCTTTTCATAATGCGCACAACCGGCGGCATGGATGTGGTGATCGCCAGAAATCCAGCCGCGCGTGGACGGGTCGATCCACCGCTGGACCTGGAAGTGCCAGCGATTGGTCTTGCCGGCCACAACTTCCAGTTCGTGCCGCTGGATGAGCGATTCCGGGCCTCGGGAAAATTCGACCGTGTACCGACCGGCAGGCAAACCCATGGATTCGCCGTCGTTCCGATACACTTGCGGGTGGAAGAAGAAATCGGGCGCCAAGCGCTTCGACTGGGCCGGGAACACGTGACCCCGGGCATCGGTGATGAGCAAGGCCGCGGTGGTGGGCTTGCCGTGCTCATCGAGCACCTCGAGCCGGACCGGATGGGCGGGCTGGCAAGTGAAGAGGGTGTCCACTTCGCTGCGAAAACCCAGGTCTTGGGAGCCCTGACCCACATCGAAGATCAACTTCGCCTCGCGACGGCCCGCATCCCGGGAATAAATCTGAACCAGCCGGTACTCCACGGGCAGTCCTCCCAGCTCCGGCTTCAGAGGCGCGGCCTGCACCAGCGCCACATCAAGCCACCGGTCGGAAACCGTGTCGGCGGGCGATCCATGCAATCGGGCCGCTTGCGGACTGCGAACCCGGAGGGCCGAGGTGGTCCCCGCCTCGTTGTGGACCTTCACCAAAAACGTGACCCAACCCGTCTCATTGAGCACCGCCGGGGCGGGCCCCGGTGCGGCCTTGACCCGCATTTCCGGTGTGACTTGCACAGCCACCAGCACATGGGCATCCAGGATTTTCTGGGTGCGGGCGAGGGCCTTTTCCGGGTTTTTATCCGTCAGTGCCGCCTCCAGATCAGCGCGTTCCTTCGCACTGAGAGGCGATCCCGCCAGAGTCAACGCCTCCGACACGCGGCGCACCTGGGCGGCAAAGGGTTGCCAATCAGGCACGGCCAACACGGGCAAATCGGCCGATTGAGCCGAACCCGCCGCCAGGGCGAGGAGAGCGGCCAGACGGCAGAGGTGACGGAGTGGGTTCAAGGTCTTCACGATGGAGAAGGAATGAATGGGTCGGCCCAGATCACAGGGAAAGCTCCTTCAGGTTGCTCCAGAAATACGCCTGCGCGCAAGTCGTGCCCTGCGTGAGCGCGGCGCACCGATGGACGAATTGGTAGTCCGATAACCGTTCAACACCTTCGCAGGGATCGACTGCTCCCTATCCATGGGCCGTGGCTTCAGATAGAGTCTTCTGCGTCATGACCAAGACGTTCGCGGAACTGGGCTTCGAGGGTCGGCTCATCGCCGTCGAAGGACTCGACGGCTCGGGCAAATCCACCCAGATCTACCTCCTCAAGCGCTGGTTGGAGATGCGCGGATTCAAGGTCTTCTTCAGCGAGTGGAATTCGTCGGCGCTGGTCAAGAGCGCGACGAGCAAGGGCAAGAAGCAGAACTTGCTCACACCCACGACCTTCTCGCTCATCCACGCCACCGACTTCGCCGACCGCTACGAGCGCCAACTGCTGCCCCTGCTCAAGGCGGGCTACCTGGTGCTGTGCGACCGGTACATCTTCACGGCGTTTGCCCGTGACGTGGTTCGCGGATGCCCTCCGGCCTGGGTGCGTGGTCTCTATAGTTTTGCGGCCTTGCCCGACATCACCTTCTTCTTCCGCTCGCACCTCGAGGTGTCGCTCAACCGCATCCTGGATAATCGACCCACCCTCAAGCATCACGAGGCCGGCATGGACCTGGGACTCTCCAGCGATCCCTACGAAAGCTTCCGAATTTTCCAGGGCCGAATCTTCGAGCAATACCTGGCCATGAGCACCGAGTTCAACTTCGTGGTCATGGACGCCAACCAGCGCATCGAAGAACAACAGGGACTGGTCCGCCGCCTGGTCGAAAACCGGATCGACCTGCCCACCTTCACCGCCACCAAATAATTCGAGCCATGGCCAGGAAAACCAAATCCGCACCCACGAACGAGGCCGAAGTGCTCGTCCCGAAGGTCACGCCGAAGCGCTTCTTCGGTCTGGGCCTGCCCGGCGTGGAAGTTGAGAAGCTCTCCGGGAAGCTCATCGTGGTGGAAGGAGCCGACGGCTCGGGCCGATCCACCCAAATCGCCCGGTTGATCCAGTGGCTCGAGGCCTCGGGTCATCACACCATCCAAGTCGGCTTGAAGCGCTCGTCTCTGGTCAGTGAAGAACTCGAAGCCGCCCAGCAGGGCAACATTCTCTCGCGCACCACGCTCTCGCTGTTTTACGCGACCGACTTCGCCGACCAACTCGAGAACACCATCCTGCCAGCGCTGAGGGCGGGCTCGATGGTGCTGGCCGACCGCTACATTTACACGCTAATGGCCCGCGATCTCGTGCGCGGCGTGGACGAGCAGTGGCTGCGCAATTTGTACGGCATCGCGCTGGTTCCCGACGCGGTGTTCTACCTCGAGGTGCGGCCCGAGAAACTGGTCCAGCGCGTCTTCGCCAAGCAGCAGGCACTCGACTACTGGGAAAGCGGCATGGACCTGGGCCTGTCGCGCGACATGTTCGACAGCTTCCTGCAGTACCAGAGCCGCATGCGCGACACCTTCCGACGGCTGCAACGCCACTACGGCTTCGACCTCATCGACGCCGAGCGGCCAGTCGAGCGCATCAGCGCCGACCTGCAGAACAAGATCGAGACAGTGCTCGCGGGAGGCTAAAGAACGTTGGCGTGCGTAGAACGGAAGGGCCGGCCCGGAGGCGTCGACCCGGCCGTTTCGGGCTGATCGTTCCGGCGATTGAATTTCGGCCTTGGAATTTCGGCTCTGGGTTTCCTCTGCGGACTGAAACCTCAAGGCACCCCACCCACCGGCACGGTTCAGGGCTTGAGCGAGGGGGTCGAAGGGGTCGAAGGGGTCGGAGCGATCGGAGCAGTCGGAGCGGTCGCCTTGGGAACACCTCCTAGCGGGACGGAGTTTCCCCAGCGGAACAAACCGAAAAACAGGCCGTTGCGCGTGCCTTCGGGGCCCGACTCCTGACGCCACAAATTCCACAGCAACGAGCGGCTCTGCCGACCGGTCTTGGCATCGCGTTCGTGGCGATAAAGCGACCAGAGGGGGCTCCAGCCGCGGGCAATGCCCTCGTTCGAGGGGAAGGCCCCTTCGGCCAGAGCGAGCACCTGAAGACGCTCACGCCCCTGCCGATCCCGCGCATGATGGAACAGCGGCCAGAGCGAGCGACGGCGGTACTCCGCGCCATTGCGACGGTCGCGCTCCGCCAGGTCGACCCACAGGTAGAACACGCTGCGGGTTTGTTCGCGATCGAGGTCCTCGGCCAGCAGCCGCTTGTGGGTGTAGAAGGGCCACAGCACGAA
>CAMATE010000172.1 GCA_945861075.1 Akkermansia muciniphila | reverse complement strand
CAGCCGAGTTCGCCGCCGGTGGGCAGGTTGGCCAGGATCGGAGGAGTGGTGTCTTCCTTCCAGGTGTAGGTGACGTCGGTGGTGACGGCGTTGCCGCAAGAGTCCTTCACGGAGTAGGTGAAGGTTTGGATGCGGAGGCAGTCACCATTGCCGGTGATGGCACCCGCGGTGCAAAGGACTTTGCTGCTGATGTCGCCATCACAGTTGTCGATTGCGATCACGAGGGCATCGCAGGAGGGCAGGTTCGTGGGATTGCAGCCCAGATCACCACCCACCGGCAGCACGCTGAAGATCGGCGGGGTGACGTCTTCACGCCAAGTATAGACCACTTGGGCGGAGGTTTTGTTGCCGCAGAGATCCTGCACGGTGTACGTGAAGGTCTGGGTGCGGGTGCAGTCGCTGTTTTCGGTGACGAGTCCCGGAGTGCAAACCACGGCGCGGCTCAAGTCCCCGTCGCAGTTGTCCGTGGCGGTGACCGCCTGTGAGCAGCTGGGGCGGACGACCGGATTGCAGCCGATGTCGCCGCCGGCGGGCAGATTGCCGAGAACCGGAGCGGTGGTGTCTTCCTTCCAGGTGTAGGTGACGTCGGTGGTGACGGCGTTGCCGCAAGAGTCCTTCACGGAGTAGGTGAAGGTTTGGATGCGGAGGCAGTCACCATTGCCAGTGATGGCACCCGCGGTGCAAAGGACCTTGCTGCTGATGTCGCCATCGCAGTTGTCGATCGCGACCACGAGGGCATCGCAGGAGGGCAGGTTCGTGGGGTTGCAGCCCAGATCACGGCCCACCGGCAGCACGCTGAAGATCGGCGGGGTGACATCTTCGCGCCAAGAATAGGAGACTTGGGCGGAGGTTTTGTTGCCGCAGAGATCCTGCACGGTGTACGTGAAGGTCTGGGTGCGGGTGCAGTTGCTGTTTTCGATGACGGGTCCCGGGGTGCAAACCACGGCGCGGCTCAGGTCCCCGTCGCAGTTGTCCGCGGCGGTGACCGCCGGTGAGCAGCTGGGCCGGTCAACCGGGTTGCAGCCGAGTTCGCCGCCTGCGGGCAGGTTGGCGAGGATCGGAGCGGTGGTGTCTTCCTTCCAGGTGTAGGTGACGTCGGTGGTGGTGACGTTGCCGCAAGTATCCTTCACGGAGTAGGTGAAGGTCTGGATGCGGAGGCAGTTACCATTGCCGGTGATGGCACCCGCGGTGCAAACGATCCTGCCGCTGATGTCGCCATCACAGTTGTCGAATGCGGTCACGGAGGGGTCGCAGGCCGGCAACTTGGGGTTGCAGCCGAGATCACCGCCCACGGGCAGGTTGCCGAGGATCGGCGGGGTGACGTCCACGAAGCTTCCCGTGGCATAGCACAAGGTGACGATTCCGTTGGTATCCGTGACCGCCAGGGTGAGCCCGTAGTTGACGCACAGGGCCGAGGTGACTGTCACAGCCGGCAAGTCGCTGGGGCCGACAAAGCTCACCGGAGAACCCGGCGGCGTGATAGCCCACTGGAAGGTGTAGCCGGCCGGATCTCCCCGGAAGGAGAAGTCCTGATTGCCACCAGGGCAGCCGTTGATCGGGGTGACGATCACACAGTCTTCCGGAGCCAGGAGGGACAATTGACGGATACAGGTGCTGGTGCACCCGGCGCCATCGATGGTGGTCAGGATCACGGTGCAATCCACGAGCGGCGCAGCGACCAGCGCGGAAGCGGCAGGAGCGGCAGCAGCAGCAGCAGCGGCGGTCACCGGGATCGGGATGGGAATCTCAACGATCTGAGCGTCGACCGGCAGGGGCACGGGAGCTCCGCCATTGTAAGAAACCGCCCACAGGTAACGAGCGACACCGCTCGGGCCTTTGACCTTGAGGACCACTTGCTCGGTCGCGGCCAAGGCCAAGGTGGGGACGGTGTTGGTGATCAGGGGCAAGATCGGCTCAATCACGCAAACCGGAGCCGGATTGATGGTGGTCGTCTTGCTGCAGGTGGAGCCGCAACGGGAGTGGTTACCCACTTTGTTGACGGTGACCGAGACCGTGTAAGTGCCGGAAACTCCGCCGAGCACTTGGACCGAGGATCCAGTGTTGGATCCGACGATGGTGCCGCTGCCGGAGATGCTCCACAGGAAGCAGTTGCCGGAACCACCCGTGGTGACGGTGTAGGTGTTGGTCGAGTTACCGCACACGTTGGCCGGTCCGGAGACCAAGCAGTTCGGGAGCTGGCTGATGGCCTCGGCCGACAGGGAGCGATCCATGTTGCCGCCCTTGCCGTCCAGTTTGATCAGGCGGCTATGGTAGGGAGACCCGTTGATGCTGCTGGCCGCGTTGCCGCTGCCCCAGTCGCTTTGGCTGGCGATGTGTCCACCCCAAGCCAGAACCACCGAGGCGGCGGAGGCGTTGAAGGTGATCCGCATCCGGGAGGACGACGACGAGGAGTTCAGGTTGCCCAGATTGCCATTGGCGTTGTTGATGTACTCCAGCTTGGTGATCGAGCCGTTGTAGATGGTAAACAACCGCTCTGCAGCCGGCAGGGCATTGAAGCTAGTGGTGGGTTGAGGAATGCCTCCGACGAGCCTGGAGGAGGGAGGTGGAGGGATGGGGAAGGTGTTGGGTGGGCCAAACGTTCCCGGAAGATCCCGGAGCGGATTCACCAACTCATTGATGCGTTGGTAATGGGTGATGTAGTCGATGGCGTTTTTTGAGCTCGATCGAATGTCCCACTCGATTTCTGCCGTGTGGCCGCCCGTGGACAACCCTGTTAATACCAAGCGGTATCCGATGGATTCCCCTTCTACATAATGACTGTTGGATGCGCCGGCATTGCCGTTCACCCAATCCGCTGGATTTATCGGTGGATCTCCTATCCCTCCATTTCTAGTTTGTTCGAATGTTGTTGCCCCGAATGCCTTGGTACATAGCAGGCAGATGAGTTGGACAATGAGTCCAATTCCGCCGATTCGTGTGTTTTTCATGTTGATGGTTTTTATGGTTTTAAGTTCCCCAACCAATGGGGATTCGAGATTTGCCGGTGAGCGACAAATGCCCGTTCCATAAGATCCACTGGATGGGATGGTCATCAATAGGGTGAAGATCCTCCATTTCTTATGAAGTGTTACGCTGTTTAACTTTGAGTGTTTGAACGAGTTTCATTTGTTTTTGATCCAATGGAAAGTGAGTCCGTGATCTACCGGTCAGTAATAAAAACACTTAGCCAGAGGAGGGAACGCTGCTGACTGGAAGAGGCTTCAAAAGGTTGTGAATGCCCCATAAAACCCATTAAAATCCCATGGGGACTGAAATTATCAGCACCATGTATATGGCTTCAAAGCCGTGGGTGTGAGTCCATTATTCTGTCGACTGCTGGCGTTTTTTTTTGATGCACCAATGAATTTTTAGGTCCGGTATGCACAAATATAATATTATTTAAACAAGAGCTTTTCTTACCTGTAATAAAGAGTTTTTTATGTTCGTTCAACATTTTTGTAGTGATAAATAGGTTCTGATGTTATTTATTTTGAACGTTGCGTAGGTTAATAAATAATTTGGAGAAAATCTATGCCCAACGAAACCATCTTGCGGACCATCCATTCTTGGCGAAGAGCTGCCGCTGCTCTATTGATCGAATGGCTGAGCACCTACCTAGGGAGAGCGAATTTTGCTCTCAATGCGAAAGACAGTAGTGGGAAACCGGTTTCCAACTTCCGGTGGATTCTCGAAGAAGATAACAACGGAATCACCACACCAGGACTTTCTCGGATGGATAGTACGTCGCTAAAGATGCATAAAAGCCACGCTCCGTTGATGAGCGGTCCTCTGTTCGGTTCCCGGGGCCGCGGCCGTGGCGACGTCCCGCTCCCTGAGGAAACCCCATGTGCCAGTGGCGATGGATCGTGAAGCGATGGCCCGACCAGGAGTCCGTGCTACGGCGGCGTTGGAGGCCATCGAGGTCGGGGTGGGCGGGTTGAATATCGGAATCGCCTCATGCGGGGTCGAGCTCTGGATCTTGAGCAAGTCCATGCGGCCGTGATGGAAGGCGCCGTGTTGCGGCTTCGCCCCAAGTTGATGACGGTTGTCACCACCGTGGCCTCTCTATTGCCGTTGCTTTGGAGTTCCAGCACAGGCTCCGAGATTTTGCGTCCGTTGGCTGTGCCGGTTCTCGGAGGGATGGTGAGCAGTTTTTTTCATATTCTCATCGTCACTCCTGTCTTGGTGGCCTGGCTGCATGAACCCCGCACCGAGGCATTGACCGAGACCGAGCTCACTCCTTCCGTCCCAGTTCTCCCTGCGTTGATGTCGTGATGGGAAGGGTGGATTCAAGAAGGACTTCAACCGGATAAAAACGGATAGTTGGGTTTGGCCTCGAAACACATCATCCTCTCGGAATGTTCCCGCGTGTGTTTTTGTTGGCGCTTTGGCTTGCCGGTGTTGCCTGGGGCCAATCGTCGCTGGTGATCAGCGAGTTCCTGGCGAGCAATGCTCAGGTCTTGGCGGATGCCGATGGGGATTACCCGGATTGGATTGAGATCCAGAATACCGGCAACGCGCCGGTGAACTTGTTGGGATGGTCTTTGACGGATGACCCGGCGAATTCGGCGAAGTGGCGGTTTCCTGCCACCAACCTCAATGGCGGGGCATTTTTGGTGGTGTTTGCCTCTGGCAAGGATCGGGCCGTGGCGGGGGTGCCGCTCCATGCCAATTTCAGCCTCGCAGCCGATGGTGAATACCTAGGCTTATTCGCTCCCGAGGCGAAGACTGCGGTGAGCGAGTTTGCGCCCAATTATCCGGCCCAGAAAACCGATGTGTCGTTCGGGTTGCTGGCCGGTAAGTCGTTGTACTTCAAGCCACCTTCGCCCGGTGTGGCCAATAGCGGTGGATTCGCCAATTGGGTGGATGCCCCGAAGTTCAGCCAAACCCGTGGCTTCTTTGAGAGCCCCTTCGATCTGACTCTCTCGTCACAAACCGAAGGCGCAGTCTTGCGCTATACCACCAATGGAACGTGGCCCACCGCTACGACAGGGCTTGTCTATTCGAGTCCGGTGCCGATTCGGGGCACGACCATCCTGAGGGCGGCTGCCTTCAAGGAGGGCCTGCAATCCAGCCCGGTGAAAACGCAGACCTACCTCTTCCTGCAAGATGTCATCCGACAGTCCACCAATGGGGTCGCACCTCCGGGATGGCCGACCTCGTGGGGTGCCAACACCCGTGATTACGGGATGGATCCCGACATCGTGAATTCGGCCAAATACCGGGATCAGATCATTCCGGCTCTCCAATCCCTGCCGTCCTTTTCGGTGGTCACAGACTTGAAGCACCTCTTCGATTCCACCACGGGCATTTATGCCAATCCCGGGCAGGATGGGCGCGACTGGGAACGCCCCTGTTCTCTGGAATTGGTTTTCCCCAATGGATCCAAGGGTTTCCAAATCGATGCCGGCATTCGAATCCGGGGTGGTTTTTCCCGCAGCACCGCCAATCCCAAGCACGCGCTGCGTTTCTTTTTTCGCGAATCCTACGGCGAGTCGAAGCTGAAGTTTCCGCTCTTCGGCAATTCGGGCACCGATGAGTTCGATGACCTCGATCTGCGCACTTTTCAGAACTACTCGTGGAGTTTCCAAGGCGACTCCCAAGGGGTCTTCATCCGTGACCAGTTCAGTCGGGACACTCAGCTCGACATGGGGCGACAGGGGGAGCGCGGGAACTACTACCACCTGTACATCAATGGCCAGTACTGGGGCTTGTTCAACACCTGCGAGCGACCCGAAGCGGCCTACGCGGCCACCTACTATGGCGGCAACAAGGAGGACTACGACGTCATCAAGGTGGAGGCAGGGCCGTACACCATCAACGCCACGGATGGCGACATGGCGGCCTGGACCCGGCTTTACAATGCCGCCAAGGCGGGCGTCGCGGACAATGCGGCCTACTTCAAACTCGAAGGCCGCAACGCCGATGGAACGCCCAATCCCGCTTACGAGAACTTGCTCGATGTAGACAACCTCATCGACTACATGCTGGTCATTCTCTACGGCGGCAACTTGGACGCACCGATTTCCAATTTCCTCGGGAACACCTCGCCCAACAATTGGTACGGTCAGCGCGACCGCACCGGGCGGCACGGCGGCTTCCGCTTTTCGGCCCATGACTCGGAGCACACGCTGTTGAACGTGGCTGAGAACCGCACGGGACCCTACGGCACGGCCACCAGTTGGAGTCTCACCAAGAGCAATCCCCAGTATTTGTGGCAGCAACTCAGCGCCAATCCGGAGTTTCGCCTTCGAGTCGCAGACCACATCCAGAAGCATTTCTTCAACAATGGGGCTCTGACCCCAACGGCCGCCCGAAACCGCTTTGCCGTGCGGACCAATCAAATTTATTCGGCCGTGGTGGCGGAGTCGGCTCGCTGGGGTGATTCGAAGGTGGCCACCCCGTTCAATCGGGATCAGCACTGGTTGCCGAGGGTCAACGACATCATGGCCAATTATATGGGCCAACGGACTGCCAACGTCCTGACTCAATTAAGGGCCCGGAATTTGTATCCAACCACGGTGGCACCGGCCTTCTCGCAGCATGGCGGCAACGTGGTCGGTGGATTCCGCTTGGCGATCACGGCCCCGGCCGGGGAAATCCGCTACACGTTGGATGGATCGGATCCGCGTGAAATCGGCGGAGCGGTGGCGGCCGGAGCCCGAGCTTATTCGGGCGAAATCACCCTCAACCAAAGCACTACTGTTCGAGCCCGGGTGGTCAATGCCGGGAGTTGGAGTCCGTTGATTGAGGCGTCATTCACCCTCGTCCAAACCTTCGACACTCTTCGGGTGACGGAGATCCATTACCATCCATCTGCTGACGGCGTCGTCGATGGTGACGCCTTCGAATTCATCGAACTGAAGAACGTGGGTACGGACACGTTGGACCTCAGTGGGGTCCGGTGTGTCGATGGCATCGATTACGCATTCCCGCTCGGAACCCGGCTGGAACCCGGCCGGTGGGTGGTGCTGGTTTCTGATGCGGAGGCCTTCGCGCGAAGATATCCCGGTGTGGCGGTGGGCGGCGTCTACCAGGGGCGTTTGTCGAATGGGGGTGAACGGGTGGCGCTAGTCCATGCGACGGGGACCCCGTTGGTCGAGGTGACTTATGGGGTCGAGTCTCCTTGGCCTCCGGCGGCGGACGGACAAGGCTTCTCGCTGGTTCCGATCGATCCCAATGGTCCGGCCTCCAGCCTGGCATCGGCGTGGCGCACGAGCGCGCGCATGGGCGGTTCTCCCGGGGCGGAGGATCCCGTGCTTTCGGTGCCCGCCATTCAAGTGAGCGAGGTCTTGGTGCATACCGATCCACCCCAGTGGGATGCGGTGGAATTATTCAATCCCGGGACCGCACCTGTGGAAATCGGGGGATGGTTTCTGACGGATGAGCGGAGCGAGCCGAGGAAATATCGGATACCGGACGGGACTCGGATTCTGGCCGGCGGCTATTGGGTGGTGGATGAGACGCAGTTCAATGCGTTGTCGCTCGGCGCGAAGGCCTTCCGACTCGATTCCCACGGTGACTCGCTTTGGCTGTATTCGGCCGACACTGCCGGCAACCTCACGGGCTACAGCGACGGGCTGTCGTTTGGGGCCACACCCAATGGAGTGAGTCTCGGTCGCTACACCAATTCGGTGGGTGAGTTGCAGTGGGTGCTCCAAAGTGCGTTGACCTTGGGTTCTCCCAACGCCCGTCCAGCCATCGGGCCGG
>CAMATE010000171.1 GCA_945861075.1 Akkermansia muciniphila | reverse complement strand
AATCAGAGCGCCTTGAACATGTATTCGGAGCAGTTGGGCGTGTCGAAAGACAACCTGATCGCCGCCAACAGCCGCATCAAGGACGTGAACGTCGCTGACGAAAGCACGAACTTCGCGCGGTTCAACATCCTGGTCCAAGCGGGCACGTCTATGTTGGCCCAAGCCAACGCCACTCCGCAGTCGGCCCTCCGACTCTTGGGCTAAGCCCAGCGGAAGGTTCGGTCCTGGGCGCGCCGACAAGGGCGCGCCCGGGCCGGGAGGAGCGGATTAAGTCCTTTCTCCGGCCCTGTTATGGGTTTCTCAACGCCGGAAAAATCCGGAACCCACCGGGTTCGCCAAAAAAGGCGAACCCGGGGCGCAGCAATCAGTCCGCAGGCTTGAGAGGGAGAAACCTCCTCGGAGCTGGTCGGATCGGCAGGCCCGAAGGTATTCAGGGAGGTTTATCTCCAAGGTATCTGCGGACTGATTCCTGCGCCCCGTGAAACTTGAACGCGATCCATTTCATCCAGAATACCGTGACAGAAGATCTCCAGGAATTGAGCTCGTTGGGAGGGTGTCGCCCTATTGGCCCAGGCGAACGCCATCCAGCAATCGGCTCGCCGTCTCGAGCCTCATCCGGAATAAACAGATGAGTACCAATATCAACCGTTTAGCCGGGAGAAGGAACGCCAAGCCAGAAACGCTGGGGGTGTTTCCAGAACCCTTCTTGGGCAGAGACCTGTCCACCCAAAGGACACCATGAATTTTTCACAAAACCCTTTTTCTCCGTCGTGTGACGGGTGGCGAGAGCCAGACGGCCGGTCGTCGAAAAAAAACGGAACGGGTCCAAGGAGAGCACCCGATTTAATAAGCTCTCCGGCGGCAAGGAAGCCGTCATGAAAGAGGAACGCTTCCCGGTGACGAGGTGTGTTCCAGAAAGGAGTCAGTCCTATGATCATCAACACTAACTATTCGGCCATTTCCTCAGCACGCCAGCTGATGGATTCACAGGCAATGTTGAATCGCTCGTTGGCGCGGTTGAGCTCGGGATCCAGATTGGTCAACCCGGCGGACAACGCGGCTGGAGCAGCGGTTTCCGCTCGATTGGACGCGCAAGTCAATCGCACGCAGGCCGCGTCGGACAATGTCGGCAACGCCATCTCGTTCTCACAAACCCAGGATGGTTACCTGAGCAAGGTGGCCAAGGCCCTGGACCGCATGAGCGAGTTGTCCATGCTGGCCTTGGACGAAACCAAGAGCGATACCGATCGCGGTCTCTACAACACCGAGTTCCTGAACCTCGGGACGTTCATCACCAAGACGGCCCAACGGGACTTCAACGGGGTCAGCATGTTTGCCGGCACCAACATCGGGGTATCGATCAGCAGTGAAGGTGATTCGTTCAGCTACTCGGGTGTCAACCTCAGCACGGGCGCCTCTTACACGGCCGCCACCGGAACCACTATCTCTACCACAACCAATGCGACCACCGCATTGAGCAAGGTGAAGGATGCCATCACGCAGTTGGCTAAGGATCGTGCGACGGTGGGAGCCAATCAGAGCGCCTTGAACATGTATTCGGAGCAGTTGGGCGTGTCGAAAGACAACCTGATCGCCGCCAACAGTCGCATCAAGGACGTGAACGTCGCTGACGAAAGCACGAATTATGCGCGGTTCAACATCCTGGTTCAGGCGGGAACGGTCATGTTGGCTCAAGCCAACAGCACTCCGAAGTCGGCCCTCCGTCTTTTGGAATAAGCGAACTCCGGATAACCTCTAGAGAACGATCCCATTGAATCGTTACCGCTAGGCTTAGCGGAAGGTTCGGTCCCGGGCGCACCGTCTTGGGTGCGCCCGGGCCGGGAGGAGCGGATAAAATCCCTCCTCCGGCCCTGCAAAGGGTTGTGAATGTCAGAAAGATCCGGAACGCACCGGGTTCGCCAAAAGGGGCAACCTGGGGAGTGGTCATCTCTCCGCAATCTGGAGAAGTGGAAACTTCCCCGGACCGGATCCGATGTCCTCACCCGTGAAAACCCTTGGCCCTGTCCGGGTCGGCCGATAGCTTCGGCTCTCAGAAATTTTCTTTATGGCAAAACTTTCGATCCGCGACCTGAACGTCACCGGCAAACGCGTCCTGATGCGCGTCGATTACAACGTCCCCATGGAAGAGAAGGACGGGGTGATGGTGATCAACGACACCACCCGCATCAAAGAAACCCTGCCGACCTTGGAACTGCTGATTTCCAAGGGTGCCCGCATCATTTTGGCCGCCCATTTGGGTCGTCCGGATGGCAAGCGCGAATCGTCCATGAGTTTGGCTCCGGTGGCGACCCAGCTGGGTCAGATGATCGGCCGCCCCGTCGCCTTCGTGGACGAAACCGTGGGTGACAAGGCGGAGGCCGCCGCGGCTGCGTTGAAGGATGGCGAAATCCTGGTCTTGGAAAACGTGCGGTTTCAGTCTGAGGAAGAAGCCAATGACCCCGTGTTCGCCGCTCGCTTGGCACGTTTGGCCGATGTGTATGTGAACGACGCCTTCGGTGCCGCTCACCGCGCCCATGCCTCGACCAGCGGCGTGGCCCGCATCGTTCGGGCCTGGGGTGGTCAGGCTGCGGCCGGTCTCCTCATGGAGCGCGAACTGAAGTTCCTGGGTGATGAGCTGGAGAACCCGGCCCGTCCGTTCGTTGTGATCCTCGGCGGCGCCAAGGTGAGCGACAAGATCAAGGTCATCGACCGTCTGCTGGAAAAGGCCGACACCATCCTCATTGGCGGCGCCATGGCCTACACCTTCAAGCTGGCTCACGGCGGCAAGACCGGAAAATCCCTCGTCGAGAAGGACCACACCGGCACGGCCCTGGCGGCCGAAGCCAAGGCGGCCCAGCGCGGCGTTTCGTTCCAGCTGCCGACCGACACCGTCATCGCGGACCTCAAGGACACCGGCAAGGTCAACAAGAAGGGCCGAACCGTGTTCGAATTCGTGAATCCCCGCGTCAATACGGGCGATATTCCGGACGACTGCGAAGGCTTCGACATCGGTCCGGACACCGTGCGCCGTTATTCCGAGGTGATCGCTTCGGCCAAGACCATTCTCTGGAACGGTCCGATGGGCATGTTCGAGGATCCGCGCTTCGCTGCGGGCACCCAGGCTGTGGCCAAGGCCGCCGTCGAGGCCACCCAGAAGCACGGGGCCAAGTCGATCATCGGTGGTGGCGACAGCGTCAAGGCCGTCAACAAGGCGGGTCTGGGCAATCAGGTGACCTTTGCCAGCACCGGCGGTGGTGCGAGCTTGGAATTCCTGGAAGGCATCCCGCTCCCGGGCGTGGTTGCGTTGGACGACCGCTGAGCGGCTCCTCCCTACGAAGTTCGATTTCAAACCCCTGCGGTTGCTCCGGCAACTCAGGGGTTTTTTCGTGGGATCAAACACCCATTCAGCGGATGGAGGGTTTTTCCTTCCTCAGAATGTGGGCGACTTGGGATGTCCCTATGGCTCCGGGTTGAATGGGTGAGCCCCGGGGTGGAAACGGTGATGAAGCCGCCCCAATCAAGCCGCGGAAGCTCGGGCGTAGCGGGCACCGGCCAGCGCGTCGGCCAAGCGATCAATGAAGGGATGCTGGGCGAGTTTCATCCGCTCTTTGGCGGCCGCCGGGCTGAAGAATCCGGCCCGGTCGATTTCGGGCCACGAAGCCCAAAGCCCCGAACCCGTTGGCCATTCCACATCGACGTGGTTGCTCTGGATGCCGTCGTTCGGATCCCACTCCCCTTCGAAGGCCCAGGCAAACACGGTCTTGCCGCCGCGTTGGCGAATGGATCCCAACTCGATGAAGGGCGGTGCGCTGATGATTCCGACCTCTTCGGTGAACTCCCGGCACGCCGCATCGAGCGCGCTTTCACCCGGCTCGATTTCGCCCTTGGGGATCGTCCAGATACCGTGATCCCGATGCGGGAACCACGGCCCACCCGGATGCGCAATGAAGACCTCCAATGCACCGCCTCGGAAGCGGTACATGAGAAGGCCGGCGCTGACGCGGGATGGACGCATGACGGGATGAGGACGCTGGACCGACCGCCTCCGGAGGCACCGCCGACTGGAGGGAACGGCAGCAATCAACAACGCCAATCAGCGTATGTCATACCCCGCCGTACGGCAACATCGCCGTTAAACATCGCCGCGGACTGCGTCCTGATTCTGCGCCTCCTATGGCTGGATTTACCGGGTCTTTTTGGGCGCCGATTTCTTGGCCTTGGCAACCGGTCCCAATCCTAGGGCCTTGAATCGTGCGTCGACTTCTTTGAGATGGAACTCGAGCGAACACAGCGCCTCCAGTTCACCCTTCTTGAAATGCCCCGCCACCTCCGGGTCGGCCTTGAGCATCTCCAGGAAATCGGCGTCGTCGCGCCCGGCATGCTTCACCTCCCAGGTCTTCATTGCGTTGCGTTGGACCAAGGCGTAGGCGTCCTCCCGGGTCAGGCCTTTGCGGATGAGGGCCAGCAGGACGGTTTGGCTGTTCCACATGCCCAGGCTGAGGCCGAGGTTCTTCCGCATGTTCTCCGGATAAACCAATAGACCATCCATCAGCCGGGTCAGCAGACCGAACATGTAGTCGAGCAGGGTGCACGAGTCGGGAAAGATGACTCGTTCCACGGAACTGTGGCTGATGTCGCGTTCGTGCCACAGCGCCACGTTCTCCAGGGCCGCCACGGCATTGCCGCGGATCACACGGGCCAGACCGGTGAGGCGTTCCCAGGTGATCGGGTTGCGCTTGTGAGGCATGGCGCTGCTGCCCTTCTGGCCACGGGTGAAGGGTTCCTCGGCTTCCAGAACCTCGGTGCGTTGCAAGTGGCGGAACTCCACGGCCCAGTGCTCGAAGCCCGAGGCCACGAGAGCCAGCCCGTTCATGAACTCGGCATGGATGTCGCGCTGGATGACTTGCGTGGCGATGGGCGCGGGCTTGAGTCCGAGGCGCTTGCAAACATGGGCTTCAACCGAGGGCGGCAAGTGGGCGTGTGTTCCTACGGCGCCGCTGAGTTTGCCGATGGCGACGACGCTCCGGAGGTGCTGGAAGCGGGTCAGCGCCCGCGAGAACTCCTCGTGCATCAAGGCCAGTTTCAAACCGAAGGTGGTGGGTTCGCCATGAATGCCATGGCTGCGCCCGATGCAAGGGGTTCGCTGATATTCCCGAGCCCGTCGGGCGATGATGGGCAACAGGGTTTCCACATCCCGGATGAGCAGGTCGACACTTTGCACCATCTGGACCGCGAAGGCGGTATCCACGATGTCGGAGCTGGTTAGGCCGAAGTGCAGCCAGCGGCTGGCCGGGTCGTTGATGCGCTCGGTCACCGCCGTGGTGAAGGCGATGACATCGTGGTTGAGTACTTTTTCCAGTTCGCGCTGACGGGCGACCAATCCCGCGGTGTCGCCTTTCCAAGCCTGACAACCCTTCTGGATCTTCAGGAAGTCCTTCTTCGGCACCACGCCCTGGGTCACCAGCGATTCACTGGCAAACTCCTCGATGTCGAGCCACAGGCTCAGCTTGTTTTCCTCGGTCCAGATCGCCCGCATCTCGGGCCGTGAATAGCGTTGAATCACGGACTCATCATGGGCCGGTCGGCGCCCGAAGGCCAGACTGCTCCTGGGTTGGCGACGCAGGCGGCGATGTCCGCGGCGTAGCCTTCCCGATAGGTCGGAAACCGCGGCTTCCAACCCAACTCTTCGCTCAGGCGTCGGTTGGACACGCGCTTGTGGGTGGTGCCGCGTTTGCGGGTCGACGGGCCCGCCATCGGTTCGGCCACCGGCGGCAACGGAAGCCCCGTTTCTTGGGCCAGGAATTCCAGGAACGCGCCTTGGAGAACGGGTTCGTCATCGACGGCGTTGTAAGTCCGGCCCGGATCCCCCCGGAGCATCACCGCCTCCAGGGCCGAGGCCACGTCATCGCGATGGATCATGTTGATCCAGCGGCCTTGATTCTGGCCTTGGCTTTGTTCGCGTCGGGCCTGACCGGCGAGGAACTGCTGGAAGAGGTGCCCACGCCCCGGACCATAGATGCCCGCCACGCGGACGATTTGTGTGGCAACGAGGCCCGCTCGGTGCGCCTCGGTCAAAACTTGTTCGGTGGCGACGAGCAATCGACCGGTTTCTCCGGCGGGTTCCACCGGGGAGTCTTCGGTCACCCAAGAGCCGTCGGTTTGGCTGTAAACGCTCGTGCTGCTTACCGAAACCATCCGGCCCACCCGTCGGTGACGTGCCCATTCGATCAAATTCCGGGCACCCCCCAAATACACTTCCCGGTAGGCATCCGCCCCACCGCGACTCGAAGAAACCGCACACACCACCGCATCAAAATCGCCCGGAATGGCCTCCAAATCTGCGGGTTGGGTGAGGTCGCCGCACAGGGGTTGGATGCCGGCGGCGGCCATCGCTCCGTCCAGATCACCTTGTCGGCGCAGGCCCAGAACCTCGGCACCGGAAGACGACAACCGCCGTCCCAGTGCCAGGCCCACATACCCGCAACCGACAATCAGGATCCGCATGGTGGGCGGTACCATTGACCTCAGGTCGGCGGGGTCAAGTCTGGGGACTCACCCCTCGGGCCGCGCTCGCCTCGGTGTGTGCCCTGCCTTGCGTCTGGGCCCGGGTGCGACAACGTTGCGGTCCTGCGCATGAGCAACGTGCTATCCCGATTCAATCCGTCCCTCGCCACTCTGCCGGTGTATGTGCCCGGTCGGCCCATCGAAGAGGTCGCCCGCGAACATGGCCTGGATCCCGCCGGCATCATCAAGCTGGCCTCCAACGAAAACCCCTTCGGCCCCTCGCCCAAGGCCCTGTCAGCCATGGAGACCGTGCTGCGCCAACTGCACCTTTATCCCGACGGTTCGGCCTCGGTGCTCAAGCGCACTCTGGCCGAATCGTTGGGACTCCGACCTGAGAACCTCATCCTGGGCAACGGCTCCAATGAAATCCTCGAGTTTGTCGGCCACGCGATGATGCGTCCCGGGATTGAGGTGGTGGTTCCGGAGTTCTGCTTTGCGGTGTACCCCATTGTGACGGCCTTGTTTGGAGCCACGTTGGTCACCGTGCCTGCGGTCGATTTCGCAGCCGATGTCCCGGCCATGATCCGTGCGATCACGCCCCGCACCGGCGTGCTCTTCCTGGCCAATCCCAACAACCCCACCGGCACACGGACTTCCCGCGAAGACATCCTCCGCTTGCTCCGTGAAGTCCCGAAGGATGTGCTCATTGTCATGGATGAGGCTTACATCGAGTTCCTTGAGGATCCGGTGGACTTGATTCCTGAAATCCGTTCCGGCACCCAAGAGAACCTCCTGCTCTGCCGAACGTTCTCGAAGATCTTCGGATTGGCCGGCCTGCGCTTGGGCTACGGCATCGCCTGCCCGGCCTTGATCTCAGCCTTCGAGAAAGTCCGCCAGCCCTTCAACATCAACTCCATCGCGCAGGCCGGAGCCTTGGCCGCCCTCCAGGATGGCGATCATCAAGCTCGCACTCGCGAGAACAACCGGGTGGGCGTCGAGTATTTCCAGTCGGCCTTCAAGGCCATGGGGCTGCCTTATGTGCCGTCCCACGCCAATTTCGTGCTGGCGAAGACCGGCCGTGGCGCTGCGGTCTTTACCGCATTGCAGCAGCGGGGGATCATCACCCGGCCGATGGGTAGCTACGGATTGTCCGACTGGTTGCGCATTTCTGTCGGCACTCCGGCCGAAAACGCCCGCTGCCTGATCGCCCTGCGCGAAGTGCTGGCGGCGTTGCCTGCAGC
>CAMATE010000170.1 GCA_945861075.1 Akkermansia muciniphila | reverse complement strand
TGCGGAAAAAGTCGACCAGCGATGAGTCCACCTTCGGGGGTAAGCAAGGCCGGTCGACGCCCCGCCTTGGTGAGCAGCGCATGAACGAAGCTGGCAAGCGCTGCGGAGATGCGGCCTTGTTTGGCGATCCGACACAGATCCAGTCGTTGCAGCGGATGTTCGCTGGGGGCTTGCCGAAGCCGGATGGCCAGCAGATCGATCACTGTGCGATCCGGTGTGCCGACGCGCCGCGGGAACCTCGAGGTTTCGCTGCCGCTGTGGGCGGAGCGCTTCGGACGGAATGCGGCCGTCGATGCCTTCGTAGCCGAAGCCTCGGTCGCTGGTGAGAGGATGGGTTCCGCGGTCAGCATGTCAGTGACGCGATAGGGCAGTGCGTTCGGCAGCAGCCCCACTGTCCGCGAGGACGGGGGATGGCGGGATGGTCAGATAGCTGGCGGTCTCTCGGGCGATTTCCTTGAAGACTGGCACGCAGGCGGCTCCGTAGGCGGCCCGTCCGTCCGATCCGGTGGGCTCGTCTGCGCAGACCAGCAGGCAAATCTGAGGGTTTTCTGCCGGAAGAAATCCCACGAAAGTACTGAAATGGGCGGTGACGCCGGCGGCCATGTGAGCCTGGGTCATCTTGTTGGCGGTTCCGGTCTTGCCTGCGACCGTGTATTCGTCGAGTGCGGCATCCTTGCCGGTGCCTTTGGGGCTCACCACGGCGGTCAGGAGTTGCACCAGTTGTTTGGCCGTCTCGGAGCGAACCGCTCGGCCTACCTGACGCGGGGCAATATTGCGAATCACGCTGCCCGAGGGGCTTTCCACCGATTTCACCAGCATGGGCTCCATGAGGATGCCGTCATTGGCCACCGCGGCGTAGGCCATGGTGATTTGGAGAGGGGTGGCGTAGATGCCGTAGCCGTAGGAGAGGATGAGTTGGGTGCCGAGGCCGTCCCAGGCGGGGATTCGTGTGTTGGGCTCTCCGCCGCAGAGAATGCCGGTCCGTCGGGTGAAACCGAAGGCTTCGGCGTATTTCACGAGTGCGGTGGATCGCGGCGGTGCGGCGGGATCCCAAAGGGCATATCCCAGTTTGGCGGCACCGACGTTGGAGGATGCAGCGAAGGCTTCCTCGAGGGTGACCGTATGGAGTTTGTGGCCGCGTGCATCGGCGATGGGTTTCTTGCGTCCGGCCGGCGGTCGCCAAGTGCCGCCTTCGCAGTCGATCCGAGAACTGGGAGACAGGTTGCGGCCGGGGAGCGCTTCCAGGGCTGCCGAGTAGGTGACCAGCTTGAAGGTGGAGCCGGGTTCCACCAACTCGGACACCGCATGATTGCGATGCTGGGGTTTGCGCGGGCCGCCGCTCAGTGCCGCTGAGTTGGGCTGGTGGGCCGGGGAGTAGTCGGGGTCCGTGGCGTTGGCCAGAGCGAGGATTTCTCCGGTCGACGGCCGGACCAGAATGGCCGACATCCAGTTGGGCTTGAGCTTGGACATCCCCTGTCGCAACGCGTTTTCCGCGACGTACTGGAGGTTGGCGTCGATGGTCAGCCGGACATTGGCGCCGGGCTGAGCAGGTAAATCCATTTCACGACTGCCGGCCAATTCGCGTCCTTTGCCCCGTCGGATCACAGCCTGACCAGCGACTCCTTGAAGCTCGTCGTTGAACTGCCGCTCGATGCCGTCGGCACCGTGGATTTCGGGCGGCAATTCTCGGGTGCGGACTCGGATGCGGTTGGTTGCCGTGCGGTATTCAACGATGGGAATGACCCCGTTGGTGGTGGTCCCCAGGAGTGGAGTGGCCAGTTCGCCGTGCGGCATCACGCGCCGTTCCATGATCTCGGCAGTGATTCCGTTTTCCCGCACTTCCTTCAATTGGGGTTGGATCCGTTTCAGCGCGAGGTTGATCGACCGGTTGTCTCGGGCGATTTCCTTCCGGAAACGATATTTGGCCAGCAGGTTCCAGGCAGCGATGGGCGGACTGTTGGTCCTGCGATGGGCCATCGCCGCCGATGCCGCCAGAAGTTGTCGTTCCTCCGGGGAGCGGAAGGTTTTCAGATTGGTTTGGACCCGCGTCCACTCCACGTAAGACAGGTTGGAAGCCAGCAGAACACTCTGGTTGGTGTAGAGAATCTGCACCCACTGAGTGGCGACCAAACCGGTGGAGTTGGTGTTGAAATGCGGCTTCCAACGCAGCTCGGGCCGCACATTCAGGCGGTCTTCCAAAACGCCGGCGGGAATGGACAAGAGCGGTGAAAGCAGGGCCGCCAAATGCGGGGCTTGATTGCTGATCACCACTGGATTAGCTCGCAGGTTGTACGCGTATTGCGAGTAGGCCAGTCGTTCGCCGCGTCGATCGAGCAGTTCGCCTCGAGGAGCCGGGATGTAGCTGGTGCGAGCCGGAGAGGCTCCCAGTGTGTACCGGGGTGAATCGGGACGAATGCCTTGAATGTAAATCAACCGACCGGCCAGCCCGGCGAACACGACACAGAACAGGACGGTCAGTCCAGTCAGCGTCTTGTCGGGGGGTGTCGGCTGGGTCATTTCAGGTTTCAGCGAGGAACGGCCACCGCCAGAGGTGGGGCGGGGGCAGTTGGTGGAACCGCATGACGGGTGAGTTCGGAAGAGGGGGCGCTGCCGGGAGTGTGGTTGGTGACATGGATCACCTGGCGGTAGGCGATGTTGGTCAACCCCAGCTTGAGTTCCTGAATGCGGCGGATGAGAGCCGGTCGGGTGAGGAGTTTTTCAATCTCCTGCTGATCCCTTCCGATGGAGCGCTCCAGCACGGTGCATTGGGTGCGAAATTGGCTGATCTGATCTTGAAGCCGTTGGTGGGCCCGGCTTTGAAGGATCCACAAGAATCCCAAAGTTGCGATGAGTGCGGAACCCAGCATGGCTCGCACGATGGTCCCCAGCCGCATTTCGGAACGGTTTTTGGTGCTCATGGTTCCGGGAGGCGTTCCAGCACGCGCAGTCGTGCACTGCGGGCTCTTGGGTTGGTGTCGAGTTCGGACTCCGAAGCCACGAGACCTTTTCTAACCAGTTCCTTGCCCCGGGGATGTCGAGGGTGCCGAAAATCCGGATGATCTTCCGGTCCTTCGAAGTCGTAGTCCCGGGCTTCCCGACGCATGAACTCTTTGACGATGCGATCTTCGAGGGATTGGAAGCTGATGACCGCAAGCCGCCCGCCCGGAATCAAGAGACGGAAGGCCCGTTCCAGCCCGTCTTGGACCGATGTCAGCTCATCGTTGGTGGCGATTCTCAGCGCTTGAAAACAGCGGGTAGCGGGATGGGTCGGTGCTCCGCGACGGGGGCAAATACGCTCGATGAACTGCGCCAGTTGCCCGGTGGTCGTGAAGGGGCGATTGCGGCGCTCGGTTTCGATGGCTCGGGCGATTTTGCGCGAATGACGCTCATCCCCCAGTTTCCAGAACAAGTCGGCCAATTCATCTGCGGGGAGGCTGTTGACCAGATCCGCTGCGGTGGGGCCTGTCCCGTTCTGGTCCATGCGCATGTCCAAGGGACCGTCTTTTTGGAAGGAGAACCCGCGCTCAGGCGTGTCCAGTTGGTGGGAACTGACACCGAGATCGAGGAGAACTCCGTCCAGGGACCGGGGTGCGATCCAACGGTCTGCCTCAGTGAAATTGCACTGACGGGTCTTGAATCGGTCGCCGTAAGGTTTCAAACGATCATGGGCGGCCGCCAGAGCTTCGGCGTCCCGGTCGCATCCGTAGAGAAAACCATCCGGAGAGCTCGCCTCCAAAATCGCCGAAGCGTGACCACCGCCGCCCAGAGTGCCATCCAGGTAGCGGCCGTGAGCCTTGGGTTGGAGTGAAGTCACCACTTCGGTCAGCAGAACGGGTTGATGTGAAAACAGGGACACGCGGCATGAGTGCGTTCAATCCCGTGCTACCAATCGATGGGTCACCGGTGCCCGGTTCCTCAGGCGATTGACGGCCAGTTCGGGGTCGTGGGTTCCGCCAGCTCCCGGCGGTCGGGTTTCATGCAGCAATCGGGTTTCTCGGCGACGACGGACGAGTTCGACATCGTCCTCAACGAGGTCATTGCGCACCGGGGTCACGGCGGGGAGTTGCAACTCGCCCTGGATGAGATTCCGCGCCGGCAAGCGTTGGTTTTCGAACGAGAAAAATCGCCGAGCCAGGGTTTCCGGCAAGGCCTTTACAGAACCGATCGGCACTCCACCCAGGCCCGAGGTTCTGTGCAGGGGACTGAGCGGGTTGGGTTGACCCGTAGAAAACCAGGAGCGCGGGTTGAACAGAGCCAGCAACTTCATGTTTTTTGGGGGTTCTGGACCTTCTTGAGAAGGCGTTCCGAAAGGCGAGCCATCTGATAAGACTCCGGGTTCCACACCTCGAATCGGTCGATGCAACCGACGAAAAGAACGTCGTCGGTTAGTGCGGCCGCGCTGCGCATCTCTTTGGGCAGAGAAATGCGGCCGGCGCTGTCCAGTTCCAGTTCGATGATGCGGTCCACATAGTCGTGGCGCTCGGCCAACCGCAGCGGATCCGTGAAGTCGCCCTGACAAATCGGGTTGCTGAATCGCTCGAATTGCTCAACCGGAAGCACCATGACGAACTCCGCCTCCGATGGGTGCTTAATCATCACCGCCATGAGGGACAGGCTGGAAGGGTCTTCGGGGCGCCATTTTGCCGGCAAGGGGACGCGGCCTTGAGCGTCGAGCTTGTGGTCGTATCGCCAAGTGAAACGGGGCCGATTTGCCGCTGGATTCACTCCAGCAGAACCGGTTCCTGTCTCCATGATGTCACCTGCGGTGGCCATTCAAACTCCGTCAGCGATTCTATCTCTCAAATACCACGAGAAATACCAACGTCCCGTGGACGGCCCCTTCTTACTCTAATCTTCTCCCTTTTTGCAACTAACTCGTTGCTTTTTCTTACTATATGTTATGCACAAGTTATGCACAGGGGGAGTCATGGGTTGAAAACCCAGTAAATACCGTTAACAACTTGATCATCTTGAGATCGACATTTTGGATGGTTTCCCTTTTTCTCCCTGAGTGCGTGTTGCGGATTTTGATTTCGAACTGCCGATCGATCGGATTGCCCAATCCCCGAGCGCTGAGAGGGATGGTTCTCGGTTGATGGTTTTGAACCGCCAATCTCAAGGTGTTGAGCACCAGAGTTTTTTCGATATCGTTAATCTCCTCCAAGAAGGAGATGTGCTGGTGATGAACGATTCCCGGGTCATTCCCGCCCGACTGTTGGGTCGCAAAATGGAGTCACCGGGCCAGGTGGAACTGCTGTTGCTGGAGGAGACTCAGGCGGGTCGGTGGTGGTCCATGGTTCGTCCCGGCAAACGGGTACGGCCGGGCATGCGCCTGCAATTTGGCGATCCCGCAACGGGGTTGTTGGTGTGCGAGGTCTTGGACAAGAATCCCGAAGGGCACATTTTGGTCCAATGGGATCAGCCGGAGTGCTTCTGGGAACGGCTTCTAAGAATCGGGCAAATCCCGCTGCCCCCCTACATTGAGCGAGGTGGATCCGGGGCCAGTGATCACGATGCCGCGCGGTATCAGACCATCTACAACCGGCAGGCGGGATCCGTAGCAGCTCCGACGGCGGGACTGCATTTCACGGAGCGGGTGTTGCAAGCCTTGGAGGCTAAAGGAGTCCGGTTGCGTTATGTCACACTGCATGTTGGGGCGGGAACCTTCCTTCCGGTCAAGGCGGAGGCGGTCTCAGACCACACTATGCATGAAGAACGTTACGAGTTGGGAATCGAGACAGCTCAAGCCCTCAATGAAGCCAAGGCTTCAGGGCGGCGGGTGATTGCCGTCGGGACCACCAGCATGCGGGTTTTGGAAACGGTGGCGGCCCGTGCTGAAGGGCTCATTCAACCCGGTTCTGGGCGGACCCGGATCTTCATCCATCCCCCCCATGTTTTCCGAGTGGTGGATGCCCTGCTGACCAACTTTCACCTGCCCAAGAGTACGTTGTTGATGTTGGTCAGTGCGTTCGCCGATCCCGGTGGATTGCGAGGACGAGATTTCGTTATGGCTGCCTATGCCGAGGCAATTCGAGAGAAATACCGGTTCTTTAGTTATGGCGACGCCATGTTCCTCCATTGATCAGCAGAAGGATTCCCGGGCTGTTAGGGTTTTCCCCTATGTGGTCATTAACATGGCCATGACAGCCGACGCCAAGGTGGCAACGGCCGGGCGGGAGGTCACCACCTTTGGTAGTTCTTATGATCAAAGGGCTCTATACGCATTGAGAGCCACCGCTGATGCGCTGCTGTGCGGTGCCCGCACCGTCGAAGAGACCGGCGCTACCTTGGGGACAGGCTCCCCAAAGCATCTGGCGGCCCGGCGGAGGGCGGGATTGGCTCCGGCGCCTGTCCGAGTGGTGGTGAGTGGGGCCGCTTCGCTGTCCTCTGAAGCCGAACTCTGGAAGCATCCGGGGGCTCCTATCGTTGTTTTGGTCGCTGAAAGCGCTCCAAAAGCTCAACGTGAACGATTGCGTCAGTTGGGAGCCGAAGTTTGGGTTTCACCCGGGGAAGGCCTTGATTTTTCAGCTGCCTTGTCGTGGTTGGCAGAGCGTCACGGGATTCGGCGTTTGGCGGCGGAGGGGGGAGGTCGGGTGAACGCGGCGCTCCTCGCGGCAAATCGGGTGGATGAAATCCGTCTGACCTGCGTGCCTCGGGTTTTTGGGGGCCGGGCCGCGCCCACCATCGCGGATGGATCGCTGGCCGCGTGTTTGGCGGATGCCGCGCGTTTTCGGTTGGCTCAGGTTCGGACCGTGGGCGATGAGCGGTTCCTGCGGTACGTGCGGGGTGACTCTGAAGCTACTTCGCGCCCTGCCGGATCCACTCTTCCACCATTTTAAGGGGCTTGTCGGCCATCCGGTGCGCTTCCGGCTTGGGGATGTCTTCGTCCTTTCCAGCGAGAATGGTCAGAAGTGAAGACTTTCGGAGGTCGCCGGGCACCACCACCTTGCCGTAGGACTTGCCTCCAGCCAGTACTCGTTCGAGGGAATCGACCGAGAAACCGCCTTCAGCGGTGGGGCCGGAATGGCATTTCGAGCAGGAGGCCGTGAGGAGTTTCTGGATATCCGCATCAAATCGCACCGGTTGGATGACTTCGGCGATGGGACCGTCGGGCCATTGGGCTCCTTGATCAATCCAAGCCCGCAAAAGACCGATTTGTTCGGCCGTCAGAGGGTCGCTCTCGCCGGGTTTGCCTCCGGGCGGAGGCATGAGCATTTCATCGATCAACCCGGCTGCCATGAGGATGATGGCGCTCTTGTCGCTCTGTCCGGCTTGAATGGCTGGGCCGTGGTCACCGGTCACCTTGAAGGCTCCCTCGCGGGTATCCATCCGGTATTTCCCCTTTTGCTTTTCGGGACCGTGGCACTTGAAGCACGCCGACTTGAAGAGCGGATAGACCTCAGTCTTGAAGTCCACAGGTCGTTTCAGTGCGGGCGGCAGTTTGGCCAATTGAGCCGGAGGAATCGGAACCTGCGCCGCCAGCGGCAGGGTCGAGAGCCCTGACCACAGTACCATCTGGCAACCAAGGGAACTCAACCATGGGGTCATGGGCCTAAGCCTAGAGCCCGATGGCGATCGAGGGAAGGGAGAGCTGCTGGGAGGGGGCTGACAAACGGTTTTGGGACCGGTTTATCAAGGTCTGGTTTGTATGGGGACCTCTTCGAGGTCGATGGCGTCTTCGAAGTCCACGGTCTCTGACCGCGGATCCCTTCAGTGGCTGCGAAGCCAGAAGTTGAGGAGCGGAATCCAGACCAGGGTCGGCAATAAATTGGCCA
>CAMATE010000169.1 GCA_945861075.1 Akkermansia muciniphila | reverse complement strand
AGGCGATCTCGTACTTGTAGGTGTCGGCTCCAGAGGTCAGCGCACGCGGTTCACCCGATCCCTCTTGCGGCCGGATCCAAATTTCATCCTCGCCGCTCTGGTCACTGACATAGCCGATCCATTTGCCGTCTGGAGACCACACCGCATTGCGCTCATGCACCCCGGGTGTCTGCGTCAGGTTGCGGGTGGCCCCATTCTTGGCCGGCACCGTGAACACATCGCCCCGCGCACCGATGAGCGCTCGCGCACCGTCCGGAGCGATCTCATAGGACGTGGTCTCCTTGCTGACATCGCGCAACCCGCCGCGGCCGATCGCCAAATCTTCCCGAATCTCCACCGGAATTCGCACCGCTTTCTCCGTCTGGAAATCCCAGCGGAACAAGTAGCCGCCATTTTCAAAGACAATCCCGGTGTCGCCCAAGGACGGGAACTTAACGGCGAATTCGGTGAAGTCCGTCAGACGGCGGGGCTTCCGGGTTTTCAAGTCCATCACATAGAGGTTGGCCTGATGAGACTCCTCGCGCTCCGAGACGAAATAAATCCGATCTCCGTGCCACATGGGGAAGATGTCTTGCGCCGGATCGCTGGTAAGACGGGTGGTTTCACCGGTCCCGAAATGATGCAGCCAAATCTCGTCGGCTTGGCCGCCGCGGTAGCGCTTCCAGGTGCGGAATTCGCGGAAGATTCGGTTGTAGGCCATTTGCTGACCATCCGGGGAGAAACTGCACCATCCACCGCGAGGCACCGGCAAGGCCTGCGGAACTCCGCCGGAGAGCCGCGCCAGCGTCAGTTCTCCTTTGAACGGGTTCCAGTGGTTCCGGCGCGAGCGATAAACCACCGTGTCATTGTCCTTCCAGGCAATGACGATGTTGTTGGGGCCCATCCGATCCGAAACATCATCGCGTTCCAGGGTCGCGGTGTGGGTGAGGCGACGCGGTTCTCCGCCCTCGGACGGCATCACATAGACCTCGGTGTTGCCATCGTATTGACCGGTGAAGGCCAGTGTTTTGCCGTCCGGCGAGAAGCGGGCGAACATCTCGAACCCTTTCGGGTCGGAGGTCAGGCGCCGGGCGACGCCTCCTTGCACGGGCACGGTGTAGAGGTCTCCGGCATAGGTGAACACCACCTGATTTCCGTGCAATGCGGGGAACCTCAGCAACCGAGCCTCGTCGGCCTGAAGCGCCAGCATCGATCCGAACCCTAACAGCAACAGACGAATTCCGGAGAAGAACCCTCGCATGGGACGACGCTATCGAGTGGCGCGGACCGCTGCCAGAGATGACTGCGAATCAGCGCGTTGTAGAGCACGTCCACCAACTCCGAAACCGATCAATGCCTATTCAGCCCGATGGAATGGCTCAATCGCGGGTAAAATCCGCCGAGAGGAATCGGCGCACCAGAGGGTCTTGAGAAGCCCGGATCGCCTCGGGGGTCCCCACGGCAACGATGCGACCCTCACTCAGGAAGGCGATGCGGTTGGCGATGCCAAAAGCCAGGTCGCGGTCATGGGTCACCACCAAGGTGGTGGCGTGGGTCACGGCATTGGCGCGCACGATCTCCCGCCCAACCGTCACTGCAACCAGCGGATCCAATTCACTGGTGGGCTCGTCATACAGGACCACTTGCGGCTCCATTACCAACGCCCGTGCGATGGCCACGCGCTTCTTCATGCCGCCCGACAGTTCCGACGGATACTTCAGGGAATCTTTCGGTCCCAGATGCACCAACGCTAGTTTCTCTTGGACGATCCGCTCGATCTCCAATGCCGGTTTGAGGCGGTGTTCGGACAGGTAAAGACCGACATTTTCGCCCACGGTCAGTGAATTGAGCAGTCCCCCGCTTTGGAACACCATGGCCAAGCGGAACCGGTCGCGAATGCCTTCGTCCTCGATGCGTGTGTCATTGAGTAGAATCTCGCCAGAATCGGACGTCTCGAGACCGATCAAATGGCGCAGCAATACCGATTTCCCGGAACCGCTTGGGCCCATCAGGACAAAGATTTCTCCGGGCTGGATATCGAGGTCGATGCCATCGAGCACCACCTGGGAACCAAAGGATTTGCGGAGCTGGCGGACACGGATGGCCACTCCGGATTCAAGAGATTTGGAAGCGGTCATGGCTTCAGAATCCTCCCGCCATCGAGTTCTTGGTGAACGGCAAGAGCATGCGGGTGATGATGTAGTCGAGTACCAGGATGAACACGATCGAGTTCACCACTGCCTTGGTGACACTGCGACCGATGCCGCGGGGACCGCCCAAGGTATCCAAACCCTGATTGCAGCAAACTACTCCCACAGTGACCGCGAAGAGGAAGGTCTTGATCAAACCATGGATGATGTCCCGCGGTTCCAAAGTCGCCTTGAGGCTGTTGAAGAAGGCCGTGGCCGACACAGCCACTTCCGGGTTGAGGGCCGCCACGAAAGCTCCGCCCGCTGAACCAATGAGCAGCGAAAACACCAGCAGGCAGGGCAAGGCCAGAGATATGGCGACAACCCGGGGCAGCACGAGGTATTCGACCGGGTCGATGTTCAGGGTCCGCAAGGCGTCGATCTCCTGATAAACCCTCATGGATCCCAACTCGGCTGCCATGGCTGAACCAATACGTCCGGCGATCAGGATGGACATCATCACCGGCCCCAACTCCTTGGCCAGCGAGGCTCCGACCAACCCGCCCAACATGGAACCCAAACCCCGTTGGGTCAGCAGTGGACCGGCCTGCAGCGCCAGCACACCGCCAATGAATAGCGATAGCACGCAGGCCATGAAGAGACTGGCATTGCCGATTTCAAACAGTTGTTCAGCGAGGTTGCGCCGATAGCGAAAAATCCTCGGCAATGCCCTCAGGGTCGCCCCAAACAGCAACAGCATCTTGCCCAATTCACGAAACACAGTGTGGAGGATCGCTGCGGCAAGCCGACTCGGCAATGCCCAAGGTTTTGTCAGGTATCAACCTTCCGAGAACCGAGCCCGCAACCCGGAGGCCACCGCTGAAAAGGCCCGGGCCGCTTCACTCATCGGATCGGCCACCACGACCGGTTCACCCCGATCTCCACCTTCACGAATGGCCACCACCAGCGGGATTTCCCCCAAGAATGGCACTCCCTTGCGCTCTGCCTCTAGACGACCGCCACCATGGCCGAAGATATCCACCCGGGATCCATCGGGCAGACGGAATCCGCTCATGTTTTCAACGATTCCAAGGATGGGAACCTGGACCTTTTCAAACAGTGTCACGCCTTTGCGGACCACGCCCAAAGAGGCTTCCTGCGGGGTGGTGATGATAACACCGCCATCCAACGGCACGGACTGGCACAACGACAACTGGGCATCGCCCGTACCCGGCGGGAGATCCACCAGCAAATAATCGAGATCACCCCAAGCCACCTGATTGATGAACTGGTGGATGGTCTTCTGGATCATGGGCCCGCGCCAGATGACGGCCTGCTCCGGGTCGATGAGGAAGCCCATGCTCATGAGCTTCACGCCATGTCGAACGGGCGGCACCAAGCGTTCATCGTCGGTGAGCGTCGGCCGCTCATTGATCCCCATCATCAAGGGGATGCTGGGGCCATAGATGTCGCAGTCCAGAAGGCCGACACGCAAACCCGCTTGCGCCAATGCACAAGCCAGATTGACCGAGCAGGTCGACTTGCCCACGCCCCCCTTGCCCGACGCCACGGCAACCACTCGTCGCACGCCCGGCATCCGGTTGCGCTGGGGAACCCCGGTGTTGGCCCCGGCGGCCGCAACGGGCGTCGGCACCTGAACTTGCACATGCGCATCGGTGATACCCTCCAACCGATCCCGGAGCGCCGCTTTGACTGCATCGGCGATTTGCTTGCCCATCTCCGGGTTCGGAGCGGTCAATTCAAGAAGCACCCCCACTGCGCCACCGTCGATCTGCACGCCTTTGACCAATCCGAAGGAGACGATGTCCCGGCTGTATCCGGGGTATTTGACCGTGCGCAGCACCTCCATTACGGAGGACTCTTGAATGGTTGCCATGGGTGATTTTGTTCGTAATCCGAGGGGCTTAGCCGTTGTAAAAAACAGGGTGGAGCATCCCGAAGGACGGCTCCACCCCTGAAATGAATTCGTCAGCGATTCACTTGGCCGCGACGACCGCGCGCTTCTTGTCCGACAGCGCCCGGAGGAAGGCCGTCAGGTCGCTGGTTTCCTCGGCCGAGAGCTTCTTGCCCAATTGCAACCAAGCCATCTTCTGGACCGTCTGCTCCAAAGTCTTCTGGGAGCCGTCGTGGAAGTACGGAGCGGTCAGAGCGATGTTGCGCAGGCTGGGCACCTTGAAAACGAACTCATCGTACTCTTCCTTGGTGACCTCGATGCGACCCTTGTCGGCGGTGTTCTCATAGGCATTAAGGATGCCCAACTTCTTGAAGTCGTTGCCTCCGAGGAGCGGCCCAGTATGGCAGGTGGTGCAACCAATCGACAAGAAGGTGTCGAGACCTTTGAGCTCGGCGGCGGTCAGAGCCTTGTCGTCGCCCTTGAGGAAATCGTCAAACCGGTCGTGGGTGCGCAAGGTCCGCTCAAACGCGGCGACGGCCTTGGCGAAGTTGTTGTAGGTGACCGGGTCAGACTCTCCGGGGAACGCCTTCTTGAAACCGGTGACGTACTTCTTCTCGGCCTTCAGCTTCTCGATCACCGCGGCCTCGCTGGGCATGGCCATCTCACCCGGATTGAGCACCGGACCCTTGGCCTGGTCTTCCAAACGCTGGGCGCGACCATCCCAGAACTGGGCGACATGGAAGCCAGCGTTGAGCACCGTCGGCGAGTTGCGACCGCCCCGTTTTCCGAAAGCGCCCAAGGAGGTAGGCTCGTTGTCCACGCCGCCCAAATTCTTGTCCACGGCGTGGCAGGAATTGCAGGACTGGGTGTTGTTGGCTGAGAGCTTCTTCTCGAAGAACAGTTCACGGCCGAGCTTCACGCGAGCGGCCGTATCATTCTCAGATCCGGGCATTTTGTCGGGAATCGGGGCCAGCACCTTCGAGGCGCTAGAACGCAAATCTGAGGCGGTCGCCGCGTTCAATGCAGCGGGAGCCAGCAAGAACGCAGACACAGTCAAGGCATGAGCCAAAGGCAAGTTAATGGTCATAAACACTATGGTATTGAAGAAATAGGATTGTGCAACTCGACGGGGTGCTCCGCTAGATCGACCAACGATCTACGGATCGATTTTCCCCGTATTCGACTCAGCCAGAACGGCTCAGTGCATGGGTTTACCAGACACCTCGGCCGCATGCTGGCTGAAGGACTTGCCACGGCCAGTGGGTGAGATCACCGAATCAATGACACCCCGCTCGAACTCGTCCCACATCGGAGACATGGACCGGAGCTTGGTAGCGATCTTGGCGAACGTTTCGACCACATAATCGATGTCGGCCTCGGTGTTTGCTTCGCCGAGGGTCATGATGATGTTTCCCTGAGCCAGCGCATGGTCCAAACCAATGGCGCCCAACACGTGGGAGATTTTGAGACTCTTGCTGACACAACTGGATCCACTGGCCACGGCGATCCCATTCATGTCGCAGAGCAACAACTGCCCTTCGCCCTCGATGAATTCGGTCGAGAGATTGAGGTTGGTGGCAATGCGATCGGCCCCGGGTTCCGGGCCATTGAGCAAAATGTAAGGCACCTTGAGCTTGAGGCCTTCCCAGAGCCGCTTCTGCAACGGAGCCACCTGAGCGATGCGCTGGGACAGACGCTCGCGAGCCACCTCTGCGGCCAGACCGCCGCCCACGATAGCCGGAATGTTCTCGGTGCCCGCCCGGCGACCGCCTTCCTGAACGCCACCGTGGATCACGCTGACGATGCGAGCCTTGCGATTGCGATACAACACACCCACCCCCTTTGGCCCATAGAACCGGTGCGGGGAAAAACTCACCATGGCCGCCCCCCACTCCTTGACATCGATGGGCAACCAACCGGCGCTGGCCTCGCAATCGACGTACAGCGGCACATGCTTGGCTGTGCAAATCCGACCCACCTCGCGCATCGGTTGGATGGAACCGATGTCGTGGTTCACATGGTGCACCGCCACGAGCACCGTCTGTGGCGTGATGGCCGCCTCAAGTTCGTCCAAACGAATCATCCCCTGCGGAGTCACGCCGACTCGGGTGCAGGTCCAACCCTGCTTTTCGAGGAACTCCACAGAGTTCATGACGCTCGGGTGCTCAGTGGCTGAAACCACCAAATGCTTGCCCTTGCGCTCGTTGGCATAGGCCGCGCCTTTAATGGCGAGGTTGGCCGATTCAGTGCCGTCGGAGGTGAAGAAAATCTCCTCCTCGCTGTCGGCGCCGATCAATGCGGCCATTTGCTGGCGCGACCGCTTGAGAGCATCCCGGACCCGAAGCCCGTGTTGGTGCAGCGACGAGGCGTTGCCGAAGTACTCGGTGAAGTACGGCCGCATGGCATCGAAGACCTCCGGCAAAACCGGGGTGGCGGATTGATGATCGAGGAAGACCTGACGCATGGATGAAAAAATCAGAGAGAAATGAGATGTCGGCAACGCACCGGAGCGAACCCCTCGCACCAACATCAAAGACTTGCGAACACTCCCTTTCGACGAAAAGCCCGCAGTCCTCGGAAACACCCTCCGACTGCGGGCCCAATAAAGTCGATGGACTAGGCCGAAACCGACTCGGTCGCCGGAGCCTTAGATCCAGCCGAGGGATTGCGCTTCACGTAATCTTCCAGGGCGGCCTTCAGAGCCTCCTCGGCCAGAACCGAGCAGTGAATCTTCACTGGAGGCAATCCACCTAGGGCATCCACCACCTCCTGATTGGAGAACGACATCGCCTCATCGATGGTGCGTCCCTTGATCAGTTCAGTGGCCATGCTCGAACTGGCGATAGCTGAACCGCAGCCGAAGGTCTTGAAACGGGCGTCTTCGATACGGCCATCTTTGATCTTGAGGGAAATCTTCATGATGTCCCCGCAGGCGGCAGCTCCCACCTCACCGACACCGTCTGCATCCTTCAAATCGCCCATATTGCGAGGATTCATGAAGTGCTCCATCACCGTGGAATTGTACAACGTGTAAGTTTCGCTCATAAAAAATCAGTTAATTTAAACTCTGAGAAATGGCCGAATTTCTTGCAGTGGAGCTAGCCTCGGATTCTTCGGGCTCGGATTTGTCCGTTACAAAGCCGGAAGAAGCCTCGGAAGCCGTGAGAGGAATGCGCGAATTGCGACCTTGGCGGGCCTGTTGAACCAATCCATTGGGCAAATGGCGTCCCGCGAGTGTGGCTAGGCTGGTGCCGGAGAAAACCTCCTTCATGCGTTCCTGAGCCTCGGCCAGCAATCCACACAAAGCGCAGCCTCGGCTATGCTCGCAACCCACATCGATTTCGAGGCATCTCTGGAGAGCAATGGGGCCTTCGATGGATTCCAAGATTTCCAGCACCGTGATCTCCGCCGCGGGACGGGTGAGGTAAAAACCGCCCCCGGAGCCTCGGGCCGAGCCGACCAAGCCAGACTTGCTCAGATTCTGAAAGATTTTCCCAAGGAAGCTTTTGGGAACGGACTCCTCCTCGCAGAGGACATCGATCATCACCACCTCACCCAAAGGCCGGCGGGATAGGGCGATCAGCCCCAGAACCCCGTATTCTCCTGCCTTGGTAATTTGCATCCTGTGAACCAGACCAATTCCGTCTGGAATGCCATCAAACTACCCCACTACCTCCCACTGTCAAAACCATTTCCAGACCAAAACAGTCCGATTCGCCGAAGGGACAGGCTCCTTTCAAGGGACAGGCTCCTTTCAAGGGACAGGCTCC
>CAMATE010000168.1 GCA_945861075.1 Akkermansia muciniphila | reverse complement strand
CGATCGCGGCATCCGAACCGCGAGCCCCCATGGCGATACCCACTTCGGCAGCCACCAGACACGGCGCATCGTTCACCCCGTCCCCAATCATCGCCACGCTCTTGCCCTGCTGCTGGAATTCGCGAATGGCGGCAACCTTGTCTTCGGGTTTGAGCGCCGCACGCACCTCATCGACACCCGATGCTGCTCCCATCTCGTTCGCAGGTGCCAACCGATCCCCGGTCAGCATCACCGTGCGAAGTCCGGCCGCTCGCAGTTGCCCGACCACGGCTTTCGAATTCGTCCGCAAGGCATCCTTGAGAACCAATCGTGCCAGCAAGCCTGGACCCCCAATCCACGTTTCCGAGGCCTTCTCCACCGGCGGCGGCAATGCCATGGAAGGCACCTCCGATGACTGCGCCATGAACTCCCGATTACCCAAGAACATCGGTCGGCCGCGCCAATTCCCAGAAAGCCCCTTGCCGGCCACGGTTTGGGAATTATCCACCGGTTCAGCAACCATTCCCCGCCCCTCTGCCCAGCGGGCGATGGACCGTGAAACCGGGTGATTGGATACCCGAGACAACGCGGCGGCCGCCGCTGCCGCATCGGTCTCGGAACCCGCGAGCACGTCCATCCGCTCCAGCGTCAATCGCCCCTCGGTGAGTGTTCCCGTCTTGTCGAAGGCGACCACCTGAACCCCTGCGAGATTCTCAATGGCCGCACCGCCACGAAACAAAACGCCCCGGCGCGCCCCCGAGGCGATGGCCGAAAGAATGGCCGAAGGCACCGACAGGACGAGGGCGCACGGCGACAAGACCACCAAGAGCGTCATGGCCCGGTAAAAGGCGCTGAATTGCTGATCTGTCCCAAAGAACGGAGGCAGTCCAATCACACGCCATTGGTACAGAAAATTTGCAACACACGCCGCCAGCACAAACACCGTGTAAGCAGTCCCAAAGCGGTCGGTAAACCGCTGTGATGGGGCCTTCAGGTGCCGGGCTTCCAGAATGAGGTTCAGGATACGGTGCAACGCACTGTCACCCACGGACCGCAGAACGCGCCCATCCAGAACTCCCCAGAGATTCAAGGTTCCACCCATCACCGAATCACCGGCCATCTTGGGAACCGCATCCGACTCCCCGGTCAGCGAAGACTCGTCACAAGCACTCTCGCCGCGCAGCACCACCAAATCCACCGGTGCCAATTCACCGGCCGTCACCCGGATCACGTCACCCGGTTGAAGACTCTCCACGGCCACGACACGTTCTAAATCGCCCACCAAAAGGCGCGCCGTCTTGGGAGCACGCCGGAGGAGGGCATCGATTTCTCGGCGGGTTCGGCCGGCTGCAAAACTCTCCATCGCCGACGACGCGGAGAAGAGGAACAACAACAAGGCCGCTTCTCCCAGAGCACCCACGGCCACCGAACCGGGCACCACCAGAAACATCAGGAAGTGCGTATCAAAGCGCAGAAGTCGGAGGTCTATCCAAACCTCCCGAGCCAAATCCCATCCGCCAGAAAGGAAGGCGAACATGAAGACGGCCGTGGACACCGAGGGCCATCGCCCCGCCACCAACCAACCCACCGTTCCCAGGATGAGACACATCGCCGACCGCACCGCCATCGGCTTCCAGGCGTGGATGGAAGAGTCGGTGGGATTCATGGGGATAGGCCCAAACGGGCGGAACTACTCTTTCTTCACCGTGCGTTTGCGTGGAGCCGGAGGTTTGACTTGTGCCGCATCGGCCCAGAGACCTTCGATGTCATAATGAGCCCGCACGTCGGCTTTCATGATGTGCACAATCACGTCGAAGAAATCCGCCACGATCCAATTGGACTGGGCGGAACCCTCGGTATGCACCGGCTTCAGATCGTGTTCTTTGCGCAGCCCGTCGAGGATTTCAGTCTCGATAGCGCGCAAGTGCGGCTCACTGCTGCCGGTGGCAATCACGAAGAAGTCGGTCACCGTGGACAACTCTCGCACGTCCAACACGACCAGATTTTCCGCCTTCTTGTTGTCTGCCAACGCCCGACAGGCGAGGGCCAGCTTTTTCGAATCCATCGGGCTGAGCATCGCCGAAAACGGGCTCTGAAGAAAGACGTTTCCCGATTCAAGCCGTCCGACCTGGCATCAACTCGGGTTCACGACTCCCGGCGTCTCTCCCCTACACGGCCGATCCACCCTCACCTCGCAAGAACGGCGCGGTCCGGCTTTCGGGAACCCTCGACACATGATCAGGTGAGCCTGCCGCCACGATTTGCCCCCCCTGATCTCCGGATTCGGGACCAAGGTCGATCAACCAATCCACGCAGCGCAGGAGTTCGATATGATGCTCGATGAGCACCACCGAATGCCCTTGATCGACCAAGCGTTGGAACACGGTCAGCAAAATTCGGACATCCTCCAAATGCAGGCCAGTGGTGGGCTCATCGAACAGGAACAAGGTCGGCTTGAATCCGCTCACCGTTGCCGCCCCTGCGCCCGACTGGCCACGGCGAACTGGCTTTGGCACCTCCACCACGGCCGCCGCTGGAGTGGCTGCCAAGTGACTGACGAGCTTGAGCCGCTGGCTTTCACCGCCCGACAAGGTGTTGAGAGGCTGCCCCAATCGGAGATAACCCAGTCCCACCTCGGTCAGCAGCGCCAGCTTGGCCAAGGCACGTCGCGCTGGCTTCGAATCCGGGAAGACACCCAGGAACCGCGCTGCCTCCTCCACCGTCGCATCCAGGATGTCCGAGATCGAAAGCGCCGAAAGCCCGGAAGATTGTGGAGGCGCCACCTTCACCGCCGCCACCCGCGCCTGATATCGGCGACCACCGCAGGCCCCGCAACGGATGAGCACATCACTCAGGAACTGCATTTCAATTTTCTCAAAGCCGGCCCCTCGACACGTTTCGCATTGGCCGCGCTTAGAATTGAAACTGAAGCAACCCGCCGGAAGCTCATGGGCCAGCGCCTCCGGACTGGCCGCATAAAAATCACGAATGTCGTCAAACGCGCCGATGTACACGGCCGGATTGGACCTCGGTGTGCGCCCCAGCAGCGACTGATCCACCAGCACCACGGCTCCCAAATGTTCAGACCCTTCTAACTCGGCCGATTGCAAGGCCGCCTGGGCCTCCCCGATGGATTCACTGTCGACTTCCTCCTCGAGTGCCGCGGTCGGATCTGCGGAATTCAAGCGGGCCTCCAACAGTGGCAACAAAATCTCGCGAATCAGCGTGGTCTTGCCAGAGCCGCTCACTCCGCTAATTCCCACCAATCGACCCAGAGGCAGCGTCACGGTGAGATCCCGCAGGCAATGCGCGGTCGCATGACGCAACACCAGCGTTGGAATGGTCGCCGGGTATCGTTGGGCCGGCAGAGCCTCGCGAAGCACCGGCGCGTTAGACCTCGTCGCTACCGACACCGCGGCCCGAGATCCGACCGTGACGCTCCCGATGTGGGGCAACGGAACAGGCCTCTGGCGCGGCTCCCCAACGCTCCGACGCCCAGCCAGATAATCGCCGGTCAGCGAGCCCACGGCCGACTTCAACGCCCGAGGCGACCCTTGAAAAATCACCTGCCCACCGAGCGCGCCCTGCCCCGGACCAATATCCACGATGAGATCGGCGGCGCGCATCACCTCCGGCTCATGTTCCACCACGACCACGGTGTTGCCGGCATCCCGAAGCGTCTGAAGAACGCGGATCAACCGCTGGCTGTCGCGCGGATGCAATCCGACACTCGGTTCATCCAGCACGTAGAGGGTGTTGACCAAGCGCGTCCCGAGGCAGGTCGTCAAATTGACCCGCGCTGTCTCGCCACCGCTGAGCGTTCGCGTCGTCCGATCCAGCGTGAGGTAGCCCAATCCCACCGACTCGAGATAGGCCAGCCGGGCACGCACTTCGCCGAGCACCAGCCCAACCGGATCTTTCGATGGCAAGTTGAGGATTCCCGCGGCGGTTTCCAGCAATCCCAGAGCCTCACGAACCGGCAAACCATAGAAACCCGCCAGATCCAACGCCTGGGACTGACCTGGGGGACTCCATCGGAACGCCAATGCCTCGGGACGCAGTCGACGGCCCTGACACTCGGTGCACGTCTGATAACTGCGGTACCGAGACAGCAGTACCCGCACATGCATTTTGTAGGCCTTGCTCTCCAGCCACCGGAAGTACCCCTTCACGCCGTACCATTTGTTGGGCCACGACTTCTCGGGATCCTTCGCATCGTAGTCGGATTCACCGTCCATGACCCAACGCTGATGTTCTTCCGACAATTCGCGAAACGGCACACGGGTCGGAACCCCGGCGCTGCGGACCTTGCGCATCATGTCCTGCTGGCATTCCGAACCCATTCCGGTTTGCCACGGCTTGACTACCCCGCCTTCGATGGACTTGGACGTGTCCGGAATCGCCAGTGTGGGATCGATGGAAATGATGCGCCCGAATCCCTTGCATGCCGGGCAGGCTCCCAGCGGATGGTTGAAGGAAAACAGAGCAGGTTTGGCCTCGGGCACGTCCCGATTGCAACGCGCACAATGGAGTTGCTGAGAGAATGCCTGCGGTGAAACCGCGGTCGTCCCATTGAAATCCCAAACCGACAAATGCCCCTGACTGTAGCGATAGGCTGTTTCGCAAGCCTCGCGGAACCGGTTCCGCTGCCCAGTCTCCAGTCGCAACCGATCGGCGATGATTTGTACCGTTCCCGCACCGGGCTTCAGCAGGCTTTGAGCCTCCTCGAGTCGCACCACCCGACCCTCGATCAAAAGGCGTTGAAACCCCTGCTGGGTCATCAATTGAAACTGCTCGGTCAGCCCCATTTTTTCAGACAGCGGCAACTCGAAGGTCACCAGGGCATCGATCGAACCTTCTCCCGTCTGAACCCGCTGCAAAACAGTTTCCCAAACCCGATCTGGCGGTTCGGCTTGGACGGCCTGCCCACACTGCAGGCAATGAGGACGAGCCAGATGAGGCCAGACCACCTTCATGTGGTCACAAATCTCCGTCATGGTGCCCACCGTGCTGCGAGTCGAGCGGACCGAATTGCACTGCTCGATGGCGATGGCCGGTGGGATGTTCTCGATCCGGTCCACCGCCGGCTTGTCCATCCGGTCGAAGAACTGACGGGCGTAGGGCGAAAACGTCTCGATGTAGCGCCGTTGCCCCTCCGCATACAGCGTGTCGAAGGCCAGCGAACTCTTGCCCGACCCGCTCAATCCAGTGATGACGATCCACTGCCCCAAGGGCAAATCGAGATCGAACCCCTTGAGGTTGTTCTGCCGCACCCCGCGCAGGCGGATGCACGGCACAGCCTCCACTACCGCAGGGGTCGGATTCGCCGAGCGGGAGGATTTCGAACCAGGTCCGTTCATCAAGACGCCCAACCTATGACCGACCCTCAGCGAGTCAATCCACACCTGCCCACCCAAAAAACAAAGGACGCAGCGAACTGCGTCCCTGACTGAATAAAACCAATCGCTGCTTCAAGCCATCAGGCCGGAATCTCGTCAGCGCGGAAGAATCGCTTCACCTCGATCTCGGCATTCTCCACCGAGTCGGAAGCATGAGCGATGTTGTGCATATTGGTCTCACCGAGGTCACCGCGGATAGTGCCCTTGGCCGCCTTGCGACTGTCGGTCGGCCCGAGAAGATCGCGTACCGTGACCACCGCATTGTCGCCCGTCAGAATCAGCGCCAGAACCGGAGCGGACTTCATGAACGTGACAATCTCGGGGAAGAACGGCTTGTCCGTCAGGTGGGAGTAGTGCTCCGCCAACAACGCATCGGTCAAACGAAGGACCTTGGCTGCCTGAATACGGAGCCCCGCCTTCTGAAAACGACCAATCACCTCGCCGGCGAGGTTCTTTTGCATGCAATCCGGCTTACAGAGAATCAACGTGCGTTCCATGAGTGAACCATACTAGCCAAACCCAGAGATCAAGTCCACGAAACGCTGCCCCGAGTGACGTGCGGCGGCGTCTCATCCGAAACCTCCCTTCCACCCGCATCCACCACCCAGGCAGCAGCGGGATCGGGCCGGAGCAAGCATTGAGGGCGATCACCCTCTCCCTCGCACACAGCGCGAAAGCTCGTCCTTCCCCGAGCCTTCCTGCGAGCGCAGGACCGTTCCCGCGGAGCCCTTTCAGGGACGCGTTTATAGTAAAGAGTGTCCCCTTTTGTGTAGATATGTGGGACCGACCCCGCTTCATTTGGAGTTTCCACCCGAGAGGCCTTGGGGCAGCTTTAGCACATGATGACCCGACGGGATTTCATCCGCTCCAGCGCCGGAGCCTCCGCCCTCGCCGCGGTCCTTCCGACAGGATGTGTTCGCGGTAACACATCCCAGGGCATCATCGACACACACACCCACTTCTACGACCCCACCCGGCCACAAGGCGTTCCATGGCCACCCAAAGACGACGCCGTGCTGTACCGCCGAGTCCTCCCCAGAGACTTCCGCGCACTGGCCGAACCCTTGGGCATCACCGCCACCGTCGTCGTCGAAGCCAGCCCCTGGGAAGAAGACAACCAGTGGATCCTCGATCTGGCCGCACAAGCCCCCTTCCTCATCGGTCTGGTGGGTCACTTGAAGCCCGGCCAACCCAGTTTTCGGGACCAACTCCTCCGCTTCTCGGCCCACCGACGATTCCGGGGCATCCGGACCGGGGGATGGAATGGCGGCCTACCCCTCGACGACCCAGACTGGAAGCGGGACATCGCCCTCTTGGCCGACCGAGATCTCAGCGTGGACCTGCTCATTGGAGCCGAACAATTCCCCGAGGCCATCCGCATCGCACAAGCGTTCCCCAGCCTGCGCATCATCGTGGACCACTGTTGCAATGTGCCGGTGCGTCAACCGCTGCCCGAGGCCTGGATAACCGCCGTGCGCGCCGCTCGCCGGCATCCCAACCTCATCATGAAAGTCTCCGGATTGGTGGAAGGCACCGGGCGTTCCGACGGCACCGCTCCCCGCGAAGTCGATGCCTACCGGTTCATCCTCGATCCCATCGCCGACGCCTTCGGAGAAGACCGCATGGTCTTCGGCAGCAATTGGCCTGTCAGCGAACGCTTCGCCCCATTGGCCACTGTCTTCGGCATCGTGGACGACTATTTCTCCAGTCATGGGTCCACCGCCCGATCCAAGTTCTTCACCCACAACGCCCAGCGCGTCTATCTCGGCACCCGCTGAAACCCCATCGTTCCCCGCGCATTTCCCTCCGCATGAACCCCCTGATTTTCTCACTGGGATTGGTCGTCTCACTCATGACCACCCAAGCGGCCAGCCTCCTCTTGAAGGACGGTTGGATCTTCACCGCATCGGGTCCGATCCTGACCAATGCGTCGATCCTCGTCCGCGACGGTCGCATCGAAAAAGTGGGAACCGGCCTGACCGACAAGGCCGACACCGTCGTAGAACTCGGTGGTCAGCGGGTATTCCCCGGATTGATCGCTCCCACCACCGTGTTGGGACTGCTGGAAATCGACGCCCTCAGAGCCACCCGCGACACCACCGAAGTCGGTGAGTATTCGGCCGATGTCAGCGCCTGGATCGCCGTCAATCCGGACAGTGAACTCATCCCCGTGGCCCGCGCCAACGGCTACACCCACGCTCATGTCATCCCCGGCGGAGGGACCGTCTCCGGCTACAGCGGCCTCATCCAACTCGACGGCTGGACCATCGAGGATCTCGCCATCGAAAAGACAGTCGCCCTCCACCTCCGTTGGCCCGGGTTCGGCCTCGATACCAGCCCGCGCCCCCCCGGCAAGGAAGCCGGTCCGTCCCTCGAAGACCAAATCCGGGACCGGGACCGCAAGCTGCGGGAAATCGATTCCTTCTTCACCGAGGCCGCCGCCTATTCCGAGGCCAAGAAAG
>CAMATE010000167.1 GCA_945861075.1 Akkermansia muciniphila | reverse complement strand
TGGATGGCTAACGGAAGTGGCATTTTGCCGAAAAAGTATCAATTAGGTGATCCTGACTCCACCATTATTTCGACCAAGGTACAACTGGCGGCCACTTCAAGTAAAACGCGCATTGCATTCGTCGGAGATTCGTCATGCTTGGTTAATATTGATATCCCCACCATGAAGAATAGCGGGATTGAAGCCATTAATCTCGGTACTTTAAGTTATCTGGGCATTGATTCGTTCGGACTCTTGGCACAGCGTTTCTGCCAGAACAAACCGGATGCGCAAATTTTTCTCGTCCTCCATCCTGAGTGCCTCCGAATGGTTGCATCCTCAAGTGAACATCGAAAGATTCTCATGGAGGCTCTCGACCCATCAACGGACAATCCAACACAGTTCCAATTGAGCAATCTCCGAAAAATCTCAGTCGATGATTTTAGTTCTCGGCTTTTAGATGGTTGGCTGCCCATCCCTGTAAAAGGTCAGTTAGGATATCGATACGGTTTTAATCACAACCTAAGGGATGAGATTTTTTTCGCCGGTGGATTTATGGAAGAGACCGGGAAATTTGATACATCCGTTTTCCAAGGTTCTTCTGAGTATCGTATTGCTCGTCGGATCCAAAATGAGTGTACCTTGTTTCGATCCTATTTACCGAAAGGAGTCAGAGTGCATCTTTTGATTTCGCCTATCCCTCAATCCCATGCAAGTCGCGGGCATGAGAAACGAGTCTTGGAGATGCAAAGCGAGATCGGGAAGTGGATCCAAGCTGAAAACCCGTACTTAGACTTGCCAACTGTTTTGCCCGATTCAAGCTTTGGCACGGTAACGCATCTTTTACCGAGCTCAGCCCGTGAATACACGCGACAACTGTGTTTGATGTTGTCTCAATAGTTTTGAGCTCCAGCGGCCCCACTCATGTCCCAAATGTTTCGATCCACTCAGGCTATCGTCCGGTTGCTCATCTTGCTGACCCTCGGAATCCCCAGGCTGTGTGCTGCTCTGCTCATCGTTTCAGTGGATCCGCCGGCAGGAACCGTCGAGTCGCTCGAACGCATCACGGTCACCTTCAGCGCACCGGTCAGCGGAGTCAGCCCGGCTGATTTTTTGATCAATGGGATTCCCGCCTCATCCGCGACCGGCTCGGGAAGCACCTACAACTTCTTCTTCAAGACCCCACCGTTTGGTCCGGTGACCATCACCTGGGGGCCGTTGCACACCATCCAGAACTTGAGTCAGCCACCTGTTCGCTTCGACGCCTCGGTGGCGGGTGCCAGTTGGAACTACTTGCTGACGGACCCAAGGCCACCGGGATTGGTTTCGGCACTTCCGCCTCCCGGCGTAACGCTCCGGCAACTAGGCCAGATCGAGGTCCAGTTCAACCGCCCCGTGACCGGAATGGATGCCGCAGACCTCCTGTTGAATGGCATTCCGGCTCTGCAGGTGGACGGTCTCGGGCCCGGACCCTACCTGTTTCGGTTCTCTCCGGCAGGGCCGGGGCTCGCCGCACTGACATGGGCCGCCAATCACGGCATCCAGACCGAGGGTGATAGCCCGCGGAAGTTTGATGGAACCAGTTGGTCATACCCGGTGGCACCGCTCATGCCGCATCGAAAAGTCATCATTCGAGAGATGCTCTCGGAAAACCTTTCTGGCCTGAAAGACGAAGACCTCGATCCGGAAGATTGGATTGAACTCTACAACGCCGGAGACACCGAAGTGGATTTGGCCGGATGGAGCCTGAGCAACGATTCGGACACCCCAGGACTCTGGGTGTTCCCCAGCCTCATTCTACCGCCATCCAGTTCTACGCTGGTTTGGGCCTCAGGTAAGGATCGCACCAACTCTCCACCCAGCCGGTACCTGCACACCAACTTCAAGCTGAACCCCACTGGCGGATTCCTCCAACTGTCGGGACCCGAACTCCCCCGTCTGGCAGTCGATCAATTCGACTATCCCGCGCAGGCCCCCAATTTCTCCTACGGACTCAATGGAAACGCGTCCACCCGCGAGTTCCGTTTCTTTGCCAAGCCGACACCCTCCCAACCCAATGGAAGCAGCACCCTGACCAATGCGGTCGCAGACCTGCACTTCAGCGTGCCCCGCGGATTCTTCGCCTACCCCTTTTCGCTGTCCATTGCCTCAGCCCAGCCGGGAACGCTGATTCGCTACACGACCAATGGCAGCATCCCGACTCTGACCAATGGGATCACCTACACCAAGCCCATCGCCATCAATGCCAGTCGAGTCATTCGAGCTGCCGGATTCGCCTCCAACCAACTGCCTTCCCGGGTCCAAACCCACAGTTACCTCTACAACCTCCCGAACTCTCGTCGTCTTCTACCCGTGGTTTCATTGGTGACGGCGACCAACAATCTGTATGGCCGAACCGGCATCATGGAATTCAACCCACGCAATACCCAGAACCACGGGATCGCCTGGGAGCGGCCCGTCTCGGTGGAATGGATCCGACCTGAAGACAATGGAGGCTTCCAAGTGGACGCCGGAATCCGGGTGGCCGGCGGCGACTACATCCGCAGTCTCTACGCCTACAACACAACGGCTTTGCCGCAGAGCAAGTACTCGTTCCGCCTGTACTTCAGAGGCGAATACGGGGAGGGGCGGTTGCGGTATCCGGTGTTCCCAGGAACCACCATTTCGGAGTTCGACACCCTGCACTTGCGGGCCGGCATGAACGATCACAGCAACCCCCTGCTGAAGGACGAGTTCGTGAGATCCCTCTGCGATCAGGTGGGCATCGTCGCCAGCCACGGCACCTTTGTTCACCTCTTTCTCAATGGCGCCTACAGGGGCATTTACAATCCGGCCGAACGGGTGAATGAAGATTTTCTGCAAGCCTACCACGGCGGCGGTCCGCTGTGGGATGTGATCGGAGTGGGCAACATCGCGTTGAGCGGCGACTCCGTCGCTTGGTCTGCTCTGCGCACGGCTGCACGGAAGGATCTCACCCTCCGAATCAACTACCTCGACGTGGCCGCTCGAATGGACCTGGTCAACTTCATCGATTACCTGCTGCCACATATCTGGTCCGACAATGACGACTGGCCCCACAACAATACACGGGCTGCGCGGGAGCGGGTGCCGGGAGCCCGGTTCCGCTTCTACCCTTGGGATACGGAATTTTCATTCGGCTCGCATGATGTCACCTACGACACCATCGCCAACACCCTTTCCAGCACGTCGCCTCCTTGGGGCACCACCGACTACCAACAACTCTTCAACTCCCTCAAACGTTCTCCAGAGTTTCGCCTGCTGTTCGCCGATCGGGTCCATCGGGCCTTTTTCAACAACGGCCCGCTCACCGATGATCGAATCCGGGCCACCTACACCGGATTGAGAGCGCGTTTGTCACCCTCCATCTCCGGCTTCTCGGACGTGATCACCCCTTGGATCGACAGCAGACGACGACACGTGACCAACGCCTTTCAAAAAGCTGGGTTTTTGGCCTCATCCAATGCCCCGGTTTTGAACCTCTTCGGCGGCCGCGTGAGGCCCGGAACCCGCCTGACGATGTCCCGCAGAACCGGGACCATTTGGTACACCACCAATGGAATCGATCCTCGCGTGGCCTTCTCCTCAGAAGTGGCCCCTCAGGCCCATCGCTATGCCGATGCCCTCTTGCTGCAACCTCCGGTTCAAATCCAGGCTCGGACTCTGAGCGGCACCAACTGGAGCGCATTGGTTTCTGTCAGTTTTCAATCCGCCACGATGGCTGCGCCGTTGTCGATTTCCGAGATCCAATACCACCCGGTCGGCGGCGACGCTTACGAGTTTATCGAGCTCTACAATTCGGGTTCGCTGCCTGCGGATGTATCGGGTTTTCAATTCACGGGAATCCAGTTTCGTTTCCCGTCCCCGACCCTGCCCATCCCAGCCGGCGGCCGCATCGTGCTGGCCAATGATTCCAATCCCGACTTGTTCCGCCAGCGCTATCCGGGCGTGGCGGTTTCCGGTTGGTTCGGAGGCTCCTTGGACAATGGCGGTGAGCGTTTGGAATTGAAGGACAAGGCCGGTCGCATCGTGACTTCCGTGGAATACGGAGACTCCCACCGCTGGCCCCAATCGCCAGATGGCCAAGGCCCGTCGCTGGAAAATCGCGATGCCCGTTTGGACCCGGACGATCCGGCCGCCTGGAGCGCCAGTGCACCCGGAGGCACACCGGGTCTGCCACCGCTGCCCGCAATCACCCCGCGCGTGGTCATCAACGAACTCCAGGCCACCGGTTCGCCTGACTGGGTGGAATTGTACAACCCCGGTTCCACCTCCGTGGATCTGAGCGGCTATTCGCTAACCGACAACGACGAACCTCGGCGAATGGTCATCCCTGGGGGCACCCTTCTCGGGCCCGGTGCGTACCGTGTGTTTCGCAACTCAGAGGCTGCTTCCGGTGGTTTGGATCGTCTGCCCTTCCCGCTGGATTCCGATGGAGAGACCCTCGTGCTCTTGAACCCTTCCGGGGAGCGCATCGATGTCGTGCGATTCGGGCCGCAAGTCACCCAGCGATCATTGGCCCGGGATGGCGCCGGCCAATGGGTGCTCGCACACCCGACACCGGGCACCGCCAACCAACCCTTGGCAGCAGCGGAACTATCAACCGCACTGACAATCAACGAGTTCCAGATTCTGCCATCCCGAGGATCGCCTTGGATCGAGTTGCACAACGCCGACTGGCGACCCGCCCCGTTGTCGGGTTGGAGCTTGGTCACTTCCAACTCGGCGATACCGCTCAACACCATTTCATTTGTGGAGCCCGGCGGTTTCTTGGTTTTCACAGCAGACCGTAAAACGGGTCCGCGCCAACTGGAAATGGACCTGCCCAATTTGGCCGGTCTGCTCGTCTTGCAAGATCCGACGGGAGCCGAAGTTCAGCGTATCACTTACAACACTCAGGCGAGCGGAGCCACTTTGGCCCGGATCCCGGACGGCTTGGGTTCCCTTCAATCGCTCTTGTTCAGCGAGACACCTGGCCTGAGCAACCGTGTGGAGTCCTTGGGCAAGAACCTCAGGATCACGGCATTTTCGGCCCGATCGGCTCCGGATTGGGTGGACATCGAGAATGTCTCCAGCGCTCCCGTTTCGAGGGTTGGCTTGCTATTGGTCATCGATCCTCCGGGACTTCCACCCATGGTGGTTTCGCTAGCTTCCAACAACCCACTGGCGGCGGGTTCTCGACTGCGTGTGCTGTGCGGAGCCGACCTATCCGCCGCTCTCGGGAATCCGCACATCATCACCACACCGACCCGCTTGCCGGATGACGGAGGCAGTCTTCGCATCGAAACCGACGAAGATCGGGTCATGGATCGCGTCGATTACGGTCCGCAAGTCGCTCAAAAAACCGTCTACCGTTCCAACGACAATTGGTGGTTGTCCTCTGCCACCGGATCCGACGCCCCGCCTTTCGCCGCGACCGCCATGTCGGACGGCTCCACGCTCCGCATCAACGAGTGGATGGCAACTGGTGAGGCCGACGAGGAGTTCATCGAAATCTACAATCCGGACCCTCTACCAGTAGACCTGTCTCGCTGGGTTTTGACCGATGACCCGAGTGTTCGCAGGCTGACCAATCGGTACCTACCCACGCCCAGTTTCATCGCAGGCAATGGCTTCGCCCGATTCCGAGTCGAGGGGAGTTCATCGGTAACCCCTGGAGCGCCACTGGCATTTCGCCTGAGCGCACTCGGAGAAACCCTGCGTCTGATCGGTAATTACGGTGGGGTCATCGACAGCGTAGATTATACAATGCAAGTCGATGGCGTCTCGGAAGGGCTCTTCCCCGACGGCTCCACCAACCGCGTGCGTTTTCCGGCACGTGCCACGCCGGGACTCCCCAACGCCGCCCCGGAAACCGACACGGATGGTGACGGGATTCCCGATCACTGGGAGCTCCTCAATGGACTGCGGCCCGACCTCGCCACCGACGGTATCCAGGATCTGGATGGCGACGGGCAATCGAACCGCGATGAATACCGGGCAGGAACGGACCCCCGCAACACCGCGAGCGTTTTCCGGCTGACCGTGACTCGTGAGGCGACCGGCGGTTGGATCTTACGATTCAACGCCCAGCCCGACCGCAGCTACACGGTGCAATCCTCAGACGCACTGGGATCCGGTTGGACCCGCCTTCAAGAAACAGCCCCCGGAACCCAGCGAGAAGTGATGATCCCCCTGCCCCTGGATGCTGCCCAACGTTTCTACCGGGTGATCCTCCGCTAGGCTGAGACACTTCAGCCAAGAGCCATGGGGCGTCGAGGCCGTTAACGCCGGCCACTGGGCTCAGTCGGTCACGTTCAGTCTCGTGGAGACGCTGTTCGGCCAAAACCGAGCACACCTAGCCCTTCATCTTCGCCGCCCACCTCGGCACCCAGAAGCACCGCAAGAAACCCAAAAAACTGTATCAGTACCGCCGTGAGCTGACTCGCAAGCTCCGCGGCAAGGGCTACACCGAATTCGAGACATGGCAACTGAAACACCGAAACACTCCCGAGGAATCCGCGCAGTTCTGAAACTGCGGAGCATCGGCCGGAATTTGCCATTCGGGCTCGGCATTCGGACAATGATCGCCGATAAAATATCAATAAACTCGGCCCGCCTCCGCTCTCAGTATCAATCGGTGCCCGAGGCTTTTGAACGCAAGCTATAGGCGGTCATGGACTGAATCTTGCCAGAAGTCCTAAGTGGTCCTGATTCTGAATAGATTTCCCAAAATGCATAAGGTCCTGAATTGCGATCGAACGCAGGATCCGACGCCTCTAACACCTTAATTCCGTTTATCCAAACTCGAACTTTTTCACCCACCGAATCGAAGCCAAGATTATGAGACATTCCAAGGTTCAGTGGTTGGTCGAATATCGATACGGCCATGTTGAGAGTGAACCATCCGCCTTCGAAAACGTCGATTGCGACCGAATGGGAGTAGAATCGAATGTGGAGGCAATCCGTGAACCATGGTCCGCTGGTTTGCCGACAAAGGGCCATCGTGAAGCAGGTATCATTGAACCCCTCAGATCCCGCCATTTCCCACGTCACATCCATTTCCATTCGATTCGGTTTTTCAGAAAACCGTTGCCCCAGATAGGTGACAGCTCTTTGGGGATTCTCATCGACTATGGCCCCATTGAGTACTCTTGTCTTTGAACCCGCATTCCACCCAATGCCATAAATCTCCCAAGGAGCGCCAATTTGAGGATGAGGCAAAACTCCAACCTCGGAGTTCGTTTGCTGAAATACATCGTGGGCTAAAATCACCTCCGCGGGATTCTCCACCAACTGATAGAGGGTGACCGTCGACAGATTATTCGTATCGAACCAATAACTGGGTTTTGCAGTTCGCGGAACCAGACGGATCAGCTCCCAACTTTTGCCATCAAAACTCTTTTGCAACTCATGGCCCCGGCCGGATCCAGCGCCGATCTGAAATGTTGGAATCTCCTTGTTCATCACCCTAACCCGACTGACTTGAATCACCGGTTGGTGGTTTTCTACTGATTGGCCTAAGACCGAAGTGCAAATCATGCTCAACAGGCTGGTGAATATTGATAGAAAATTTCTTTTCACACTCTGCAATCGGGAGGGCTTAATTTTGCCAGCTCTGCTGATACAGCTCCACCGAACCAAACTGAATTCGGAATGTCAAGAATCTCAAGATATAGTCCCAATTCCTTGTCGGCCGCGATGGTTTCATCGGGGATCCCGGTGGACCTGATTTAGCGCCACTTTGAGATGGGTTTTTTGTGGTGCCGCAAGAAACCCAAAAACCTCTACGAATACCGCCTCGAGCTCACTCGCATGCTCGTCGGCAACGGCTACACCGAATTCGAGACCTGGCACCTGTTGCGCCTGATCGACGGGTTGATGCCTCTGCCCGAGGAGCTTATTGCGCCTT
>CAMATE010000166.1 GCA_945861075.1 Akkermansia muciniphila | reverse complement strand
GCAGCGGAAGGGCTTCCCAGCGTCGGTTGGAGCGCAGCGAGGGCCGCGTTGAACTCGGGCCGCGGCCGGGTGTTCGATCGTCCGGCTGAAACGTAATCGGCCTGATCTGCGCGGTACCACGCCGCATCCATCCAAGCCTGCCTGACCGTGGCGATGACTCCCATCAGCGATTTGGGATAGGCGTCGCCGCCGCCGCCGCCGACGGCGAAGGCCACGTGTTGGGCGGTGTCGGGCTTGAGGATCGCCCGGTTCGGGGACACGTCCGAGAGGCTGATGGCCACGGATTGTCCGCGCAGGATGCCCTTGGGCGGAACGACATTGGCGGCGGTAAAGCCCATCTCACGCAGCGCGGCCAATTCCTTGGGATCCGGGGATAAGCCCTCGATCATCCGGCGTTCGGGTGTCACCTCGGCGATGCCATGGGCGGGACCGGGGGATCCGGCATCGCGTTCCTGGCCGGGCACTCCAAAAAATCGCGGGGCCCCGGAGGTGAGGGATCCTGTGCCGGTCGCCGGGAAATCGGAGCCCTGTGTGGTCACCGCGCCGGCCGTCGATCCGAGCGTTAGGTACGGATCGATGAATCCGGCGTAAACGTGCGCTCCGGGCAGGTTCCAAGTCCGGGCCGAGGCTGGCACGTTGATTCCGACACCCACCGAGGCGATCTGGCCATCGCGAATGAGGACCGTGGCATTGGTCAGGGTCACTCCGGGACGCACATGGGCCAGGACGCCCGTCAGTGCATGTTCACCGCGGGACTCCGGAGTGAATCCGGGGGCCGGCAAGTCTGCTGCGTTGGCCAATCCGATCGCGGCACTGAATCCCAATCCCAAGGCCACTCCCCACGCCACTGGGCCTGCAACTGCGACGCTCATGCGGCGACGTTAGAGTCTCGTTCCTGAAATGCCACGGGCATTTCGGGAGCCCAAACCGAGTGCGCCGTGCAGCGGCATCGAACCACCCACCTTTGGGAACACCGCTGGTTCATCCTGAGCGATCCGATTGTGAGAAAGATCCTGAAAGGTCCGCGTTGGTCCCAACGAACCCTCTGGCAACGGCGGAGCCATGGAGGTTCCCCATCTCAAAAAACTTCACCCATGAAATTGCAACGCATAGCCCCATTCCTCGCTCTATTCATTCTTCATGCCCTTCTGTTGACCACGATGTCGCTGGCATCCCAGAAGCCCATCGCTCTCTGGGATTTCAATCAAACCAACGATCTCCTGCGGGCTACTTCCGGCACGGGCTCATTGGCGGTCTTGGGGGGTGTTCGCGCAGCGGCCGCCTCCGGCACAGGATCGAGCGATCCGTCCACGAATGCTGATTTTGCCCTGCAGCTCTCCGGTTTTCTCAAGCAGGGCACCGGGGCCAAGACGGCCGGTCTCGAAATCTCCGCCTCCACGGTGGGTTTCCAGTCCATTGTCCTCCAGTTCGATGTCCGGGCCACCAGCACGGCGAGTCGTCGTATCCAGGTGTTGTACTCCACCAACGGCCCAAGCCTGATGGCCGGACCGTCTTTCACCCTGACAGTTCCCAGCGTCTTCACCAACGCCCTGACGGCCGATCTTTCTCACCTGCCTGATATTGCCAACAATCCTCATCTTCGAATTCACCTTGTCTCGGATTGGGAAGGCGATGCCTATGTCGGAGTCGGTGGCAATTACAGCACTGTGGGGACTTGGCGCCTGGATCACCTGAGGCTGATGGGAGTTCCGGTGGGGGGCCCTCCGTTGGATCCTGATTCTGGAGATACCCATTCGGATTCCGGAACCGCCGTGCCTCCCATCACCATCACGGGGCAGCCGATGTCCTTGACGGTTCCGGAGGGCGGCGGTGCCGTCTTTCAAGTCTCTGCTCAGGGGCTTGAGCCACTGAGTTATCAATGGTGCCTCAATGGCCAACCGCTTCCCGGTGCCATTCGGCAAGAATTGAGAATCGCCCAGGTTTACCGCGACCACTTGGGGCTCTACACGGTGCGCATCAGCAATGGCGAAGGTTCCATTCTCAGTGAAGAGGCGTCGCTGGCGTTGCTGTCCGATCCGACGGTCACGCCCACTCGGGTCGAAGCCGTGCCGGGACCGGGTGGCTCGATCCAACTGTCGTGGCCCACCCGGGCTGGAAGTACCTATTCGGTCTTGAGGTCGGTGGGGTGGAACGGACCGCCGGTGGTCATAGCCCAAGGGCTCACCGGTGGGTCTCTGACTGAAACTCCCCCGGCTGGGGACACTTTCTTCTACTGGGTCCAAGTTCAATGAGTTTGCCTTGGGTGGCGTCGCGGTTGGCACGGATGGGTTCAGCCAAAGGGACCCGCTTTAGAACCCCGGCCTGTTTTATAAACCCCTGTCTTCCCTTCCGACTGCGGCGATGAAATGAGCAAAGCCGGCACAGGAAAGGTCTGCTGCATCGACTCCAACTCCGTTTTGAAAGCCCCTTTCGATGGTTTGACAGTCCGGACGGGCACTTTTAGCCTGAAGCAATGGAAACCGTGGTTGCCCAAGATTCTATTGTCACTGTCACCGAGAGCGCTGCTCAGCAAATTGCGGCCATGTTGGCCGGTGATGCAGAGAACGCAGGCAAGAGCCTGCGGGTCTTCGTGGAGGCCGGTGGCTGCAGCGGCATGCAGTATGGCATGGTCTTCGACGAGCGCCGTCCGGATGACTTGGGCGCCGAGTTCCACGGCGTGGGTGTGGTTGTGGATCCGTTCTCCGCGAATTACATGCGCGGATCGGTCATCGACTTCAGCGACGCCCTGACCGGTGGGGGCTTCAAGATCAACAATCCCAACGCCCACAGCAACTGCGGTTGCGGCAAGTCGTTCTCGGCCTAATGGCCCCGAGGCCAATCCGTTTCGGTTCGGTTTGGTCCGTTTCGAATTGGCCTAATCGACTGGATTGGCTGAATGGGGCAATGGATCTGCGGATTCATGGCCCGGATTTCTTGGACGTCCTTTGACACGATTTGTCAAAGGACGGAAAACCCCAGAAATCTCCAGAACTCCCGCACATTGCCTGTTTCATTCTCCTCGAAGCAGGCGGGAAGAGGGTTCGAATGGCCCTCGACGAGGCCGATTCACAGTGCTGTTCGGTAGCGCCGGTTTCAGTTTCCCGTTTTTTCCTTCCCAGAGGTACTCCGTCTTCTGACTTCTCAACCTGTCGGTCCATCGGGTTGAATGGTTCTTCCGCGGAACGCCGCGGGAAGCACGCCATTCCAGACTTTTGCTCCCCATGGAGGACACCAATTCCCTGATCGAACAGCGCCGCCAGAATCTGGCCGGACTCAATGCACGGGGCGTCAACCCGTTCATGAACTCGTTTCGACCCGATGCCCAGTGCGGCACCGTTCGAGCCGAGTTGGCCCGTTGGGCGGAATGGAACAAATCGCCCGAGCCCAAGGGTGATCCCGTGGGCTTGCCCGAGGGCACCCGTGTTCGTCTGGCGGGCCGCATCACGGCCCACCGTGACATGGGTAAGAGTCAGTTCCTTGACTTGCGCGATGTCAGCGGCCGGATCCAGCTTTGGGTCCAGCCGAAGGTGCTCGGCGACGACGCGGCCGAAATCTTCAAACTCTTAGATCTGGCTGACTTCATCGGCATTGAAGGCACCCTTTTCATCACCCGCATGGGCGAGCCCAGCGTGAAGGTCGAGTCCTTCACCCCTCTCGGGAAGTCCTTGCGTCCGCCGCCCGGCAAGTGGCACGGACTCGAAGACACCGAAACCCGATACCGTCAGCGCTACCTCGACCTGATCGCCAATGAACCGGTGAAGGAGGTCTTCCTGAAGCGTTCCCTGATCCTCAAGGAAATCCGTAGCTTCTTCCATCAACGCGGTTACATCGAGGTGGAAACGCCGATGATGCAGGCCATTCCCGGAGGGGCCGCCGCCCAGCCGTTCAAGACCTTCCACAATGCCCTGGGCTGCGAGTTCTACATGCGCATCGCCTTGGAGTTGTACCTCAAGCGGCTTTTGGTCGGCGGTGTCGACAAGGTGTTCGAAATTGGTCGCAACTTCCGCAACGAAGGCCTTTCCAGAAGGCACAATCCCGAGTTCACCATGCTCGAGGCCTACGAGGCCTATGGCGACTATGCCACCATGATGGAAACGGTGGAGTCGCTCATTCGGCACGTGGCCCTCAGCGTTGTCGGTACACTCCAGATTGAGCATCGCAATGCCGACGGCGACGTCTTCAAGACCATCGATTTGTCCCACTGGCGACGGGCCAGCTACAAGGATCTGGTTCGTGAAAAGGCGGGCGCCGATTGGTTTGCCGTTTCCCCGGAAGAGCGTCGCCGTCGAGCGGTCGAGGATCTCAAGTTGGCGGGTGACATCGCTGAAGGTTACGAGGACTTCGAAGTCACTGGCGCGGTTTTCGAGAAATTGGTCGAGCCCACACTCATTCAGCCGACCTTTGTGACCCATCTGCCCAAGCAGTTGGTGCCCTTGGCCAAAATCTCCGCGGAAGATCCGACCACCGTGGAAGTCTTCGAGTGCTGCATCAATGGCCAGGAGATTTCCCCGGGCTACACCGAGCAGAACGACCCCATCGCCCAGCGCGAGGCCCTCGAACATCAAGCGGGCGGCGAGCAGCAGAAGCTCGACGAGGACTTCCTGGTTTCGCTCGAGCACGGCATGCCCCCGGCCGGCGGCATCGGCATTGGCATCGACCGCCTGTGCATGATGCTCCTCGGTCAGGAAAGCATCCGTGACGTGATCTTGTTCCCGCAGCTCAAGCCCAAGGCCTGAAGCTTCTTGGAGTCCTAGGGGACCGGGCTGCTGTGAAATTCGGCTGTGCCGGCCCGTTCCGCCCCCGTGCAGACTCGACACCGAGGCCCGACTCCGGTTTGCTCCGGGTGTTTTGCGTCCTTCGATGAATCCTGAACTCCTGCAACGCGCCAAATCCCTCGGCTTCTCCGACCGCCAGATCGCCCATCTCACCGGGAGAACCGAGGACGAGGTGCGGGCCGAACGCAAGCAGTTGGGGTTGGTGCCCAGCTACCGACTGGTCGACACGTGTGCAGCCGAGTTCGAGGCCTACACTCCTTACTACTACTCGACCTACGACCGTGGTGATGACGAGGTCACCCCGTCCGCCAAGAAAAAGATCATGATTCTGGGCGGCGGACCTAACCGTATCGGCCAAGGCATCGAGTTTGACTACTGCTGCGTTCATGCGGCCTTTGCCCTCAAGGAAGACGGCTTTGAGACCCTGATGGTCAATTCCAACCCGGAGACCGTCTCCACCGACTACGACACGAGCGACAAACTGTTCTTCGAACCACTGACCCTCGAGGACGTCCTGCACATCTACGAGCGGGAAGGCTGCTCCGGGGCCATCGCCCAATTCGGTGGCCAGACCCCGCTGAACCTGGCCCTCGGCCTTAAGAAAAACGGCGTCAACATCATCGGGACCTCACCCGAAAGCATCGAAATTGCTGAAGATCGAAAGCTCTTCGCGGCCATGCTCAACAAGCTGGAAATCCCCCAGCCCCCCAACGGCCTGGCCACCAATGCCGAAGAGGCTCTTCAGGCGAGTCACCGTCTCGGCTACCCGGTACTGGTGCGTCCGAGCTTCGTTCTCGGAGGCCGGGCCATGCAAATCGTCTACTCTGACGCCGAACTGACCCACTACATGAAGTTCGCCGTCGAGGCGTCGCCTGAGCGCCCGGTGCTGGTGGACAAGTTCCTGGAAGATGCCACCGAGGTCGATGTGGACTGCATCGCCGACGTGGGTCATTTCGCTGATCCCAAAGACGCCACCATCGTCATCGGTGGCATGCTGGAGCACATTGAGTTTGCCGGTGTCCACTCTGGCGATGCCGCCATGGTGTTGCCGCCCCATACCTTGTCGCCCCAGGTCATCGACACCATCCGCGAGTACACCCATGCCATGGCGCGTGAGCTGCGGGTTTGTGGCCTGATGAATGTCCAGTATGCGGTCAAGGACGAGGTCGTCTACGTGCTCGAGGTCAATCCTCGGGCCTCCCGCACCGTGCCCTTCGTCAGCAAAGCCATCGGACGCCCGCTGGCGAAGCTGGCAGCCAAGGTCATGGCGGGCAAAACCCTCAAGGAATTGGGCTTCACCGCCGAAGAATGGCCGAAGTACTGGGCCGTCAAGGAATCGGTCTTCCCGTTCAACAAGTTCCTCGGGCAGGACATCTTGTTGTCTCCGGAAATGCGCTCCACCGGCGAGGTCATGGGCTTGGACAGCGACTTGGGCGTGGCCTACGCCAAAGCTCAGATGGCGGCCAATTCCCCGCTGCCTTTGAGCGGAAAGGTGTTCATTTCCATCGCTGACGCCCACAAGAAGGACTTGGTGGAAGTGGCCAAGAGCTATCTGGCACTCGGATTTGAACTCGTGGCCACCGATGGCACGGCGGCCCGACTGGAGGCGGCCGGACTCAAGGTGGTACGCACCCTCAAGGTGCTCCAAGGTCGTCCGAATATCGTGGATCTCCTGAAGAACAAGGAAATCCAGCTCGTGATCAACACGCCCAGCGGAGCGGCACCCCGTGAGGACGAGATCAAGATCCGGACCACCGCCGTCATCACTGGCACCCCCATTATGACCACTATCAGCGGTGCCAAGGCGGCGGCGCTGGGCATTGCCGCCCTGCAGCGTCAGGGTTACGCGGTCAAAACGATTCAAGAGTACCACTGATACGTCCGTTGCGGTCCGGGATTCCACGCAGAGACTTTGGGTGGGCCGGATCCGCGGTCTCCGTCGACCGAAGGGTTTCTCCCCATGCTTCAGGACCAACCCACCGACTATCCCCCGTTGGCTCCGGTGCTCAGCGTGGCGGATGCCCGTAAGGCGTTGGATTGTTATTCGGCAGCCTTCGGGGCGGTGGAGTTGTATCACCTCGTCGATCCGGCCACCGGTCGATGGGCTCATTTGGAGATTCGCTTGACCGATGGACCGCTCCTTCTGCTGGAAGAGGAAGCCCCACCCACAGCGACCCTCTCTGGAATCCCTCCGATGCGGCCCAAGGTCCGCCTCTGTCTCTTCGTCGCCAATACCGATGCGCTCACTGCCCGGTGTGTGGCTGCCGGAATGGAGGTGCTGCAAGCTCCCAAGACTCATTTCCATGGACATCGATGCGCATTGCTTCGCGATCCGGACGGCCACGAATGGATGGTTTCCCAACCCGTGGAACGGGTGAGTCCTTCTGAGATGCAAGTTCGTTGGGATGAGCGCTGGGCTCAAACCTCCCCAGGTTCTTCTAATTCCAAGAAAGAGTGATCGGTTCGGTGGTTGCCAGGGGGTTGGGCGCGTCCGTATCCGGATCAAATCGCCCAAAAGGATTCCTTCGGTGCATGGCAAAGGCCTTTCTTTCCTGGCCCGGAACCATGAGCGGGCCGACACCAGAAATTCACTGTTCCGGATTTGAATTCGGGATTCGGAAACCTAGAGTTTGCGTTGTCAAAAGGGGACCAAAAGAGGGGCTTGACCAAGTTGGGTTCGAACCTCTATCCATTGTCTCGTTCTCCCCATTTTTGTTCACTCCCCAAGTTAGGGATTGTTGAACCGTCGTCACTTTCATCCCCGTGTGGGGATGGGCCGGCGGGCTTTGGCGGTGTAATCCGTGTGTCACCCCAAAGCCCGCTGTTGCTTTTTAGGGTCTGGTCTTCGTGAGCTTCCTTCGGTCTTTTGGTCATCCTGGGACACTTGTCCAAACATCCGCTCCATTGGGTTCAGGTCCTGTTGCTTTTGGAGATCGAATGGACGCGCTAGGCAGTTTCAACGGTTAGTGACTTTGTACCCGCGAGGTGCGGTGGCAGAGCCGGGGCTGAGTGCTGGGGCTGGCGCTAGGGATCGGTGCCTCGACGGGGGCTCCGCGGGAACGGTCCTGCGCTCGCAGGGAACGTTGGGGCCGGCTGGGCTATCGCGCTGACGCGCGAGGGGGATCA